>NZ_JBSFJW010000011.1:0-245069 GCF_053598255.1 Streptomyces sp. NPDC001157 | reverse complement strand
CGCTACGACAAGACCGCGACCGTCTACCTCGCGGGACTCCACCTCGCCGCCATCTTCATCTGGTCGGCGAGGTGATCCAAAGGAAACGGCCTAGGCCCGTTGTCAGTGAGGCCGCATACATTCCGGCCATGAACGTCACGTCACTTCCGAAGTCGCTGCCACCGGGACGGATCGTCGAGTCGTACGGCCGGTCCGACATTCTGGTGTGGATGAGCGACGGCAAACTGCCCGACGCGGACGAGTGGTGGCGGCGGCTGTACGCCGACCGGTCACGGACGGGCCTGTATCCCGTCCTGCTCGCATACACGGAGGACATGTACGAGTTCAACGTCGGGGGTGACGAACAGGTCGACGCCGCCGCGTACTTCCGGGACGCGTGGCGGCCGTCGTCCTGGCCGTCGTTCCCGGCATGGCCGGGCCTGGCCGTTCCGGCGGCGGCCGGGGCCGACCCGGACGTGTGCGCCGGCGAGGAGGCGGCCGAGGTCGTGCGCGAGGACCGGGCCCGCTGCCTCGCACTGGTCCGGGCCGAACGGGGCTCGGACGTTCCCTCGGCGCTCAACTGGCCCGGCATGTGCAACCACATGGGCAAGGACGAACTGTCGGGAGTGCTGCGCTCCTGGGAGGACCGCTTCGGCGCCCGCCTCGTCGGCTTCGGCCACGCGGACCTCTACCTGTCGGCCGCCGTCCCGCCGAAGAACCTCCACGAGGCCCATGTCCTGGCCGCAGAGCACTATCTGGCCTGCCCCGACTGGTTCCACAACAACTTCGAGGACTGGGAGGACACCTACCCGGAGGAGCTCCTGACCTCCCGGCAGTGGCGCTTGTGGTGGGACTGAGATCGGGCGACCGGTCGAACCACCCTTCACCGACCGCTCACACGTGTGGACGGCCGAAACGGGGACGCTGGAACTACCGTGGGAACACCGACCGGCGACCGCCGCGAGACGGGGGTCTCGGGGGAGGCGGAACCGGCGCTTCGGACTTGGGGGAACGATGGTCCGGTACGTGCATCACGAGTGGTGGGCCGCCTCGCTCGTCCTCGCCGGGATCGCCGGCGGTTGGGCGGCGGCGGTCGGCACGGGCCAGAGCCCGCCGGTGCGGACCGGAGCCCTGGGCGTGCTCATCACCTTCGCGCTCGGCTTCCTCGTGGTCTCGACGCTGCTGCGGGCCTCCCGGCTCAAGTGGATCGGCCGGCTGCGGGAGTTCGAGGCGGCGGCGCTCGCGCCGGACACCGAGGAGCGTCCGCACCGCGCGGCCTTCTCCCCTCGCATGGCCGGACTGCTGCTGCTGTCGGCCCTGTGCGTGTTCGTCATCCGGGACACCGGAATCGTCGTGGTCCTGCTGGCCGTCGGCCTGGACTGGCTCGGCACGGCGGTGGCGGCCACGGGCTGGGAGCACAACACCGGCCGACGCCTGTGGCTGGCCCCCGACCCCGGGGAACGGTGGCACCTCTCGTACTCACCCGCCGGAGCGGCGATCAGCCACGGCTGAACGGACGCCTACCAGAAGAGAATCCGGAACCGGCCGCCGCGGAAGATGTAGCGGGCGTAGAAGCCGCTCCCCGTGGCGACCAGCGCGCTCAGCAGGAACCCGCCGACGTCACCCTTGGCCAGCCCCGACACCGCGGCGACGACACCCAGCACCCCGATCACACACCAGAAACCGCCGAACACGGCACGGGAGAGCGTCTCCCGCGCCCCGAGCCGGGGAGCGGGCGGGCGTGCGGGCACCGGCATCGGCGGCCCCCACGTCGGCGGTGCCGGCAGGACGGGTCCCGCCGACGGACGCGGTGGTACGACCGGCATGGGCGGCGCGCCCGCCGGCATCGGGGGCACCGGCGCGGTCCGCCCCTGGTAGTCCGGTCCCTCGAACAGGTTGGGCCGGGGCCGGCCGGGCCGGGCGTCGGTGGGCCCGTATGCGCTGTCGTCGGTCATGGCGGCGCCCCTCCCCTACTCGCCGTCGTCCCGGCCGCCCGCGGCCTCGGACCCCGTCAGACCGAAGGCGGCGCCCAGCAGATAGAGCACCGCTCCCGCCGGGATGATGAACACGGCCACCGGGAAGTAGTACGTCCCCGAGGTCTGCTTGGCGACGTACACGCCGTAGACCAGCAGGAACGCGCCACCGATCACCGACCAGGCCCTGTCCTTCACGGTGACCCGGGGCAGCATGAGCCCGCACATGAGAAGCACGGCCCCCGAGATCACGGAGAAGACTTCGTAGACACCCCAATGCATGATGAATCCCCCTACGTCAGAACGCCCGCCGCGGCGTGCGTCAGAACTGGCCCTTGTACTGCTCGATCACCGCGCCCAGCGACTCGGACGGGTGGTAACTGCACTCGTAGCGGATGGCCGGCAGCGCGAGCGGGCTGCCGAAGCCGCCGAGCCCCTTGGACGTCGCGATGTCGACGAGGGCCTGTGACTCGGTCCCCTGGTCCGCGTTCAGGAAGTCCTTGCAGGTCGAGGAGGCCGAGAGGCCGTCGCCGCTGCCGCCGCCGATGACGGCCGGGATGCCCTTGAACACGAGCAGGAGCAGCGCCAGGACGGCCAGGGCGATCAGCACGTACCGTCCGAAGGGGGTGTCGTTGTGGACGTCCCCCCCGTACGTGTCGCCGTCCCGGTGCTGGGTGACCTCACCCTCGTAGAGCGAACCGCCGCCGCTCACCACCCGGTTGTGGTCCCCGTATGTGTCGCGGCGGTCACCGATCTGCGCGTCGCCGTCCCGGCCGATACTGATCGAGTTCACGCTCACCCCGGCCGGCTGCTCGGCCTTCGCGCCGCGCACCGCCTTGGCGAGCGCGAGCCGGAAGTCGGCGTCATCCTCCGCCGCCTGTCTCAACAGGTACTCGACGAGGGAGCTGTTGCGCGGGTCGCGGGTGAAGCCCTCCCACTCCCGCTCGTTCCCCCTGCTCCGCAGCCGGGCGGCGACCAGATCCGACAGCAGCCGCGTCGCCACCCCCTGCACCACTTCCCCCGCGCTCGCGGCCGCCGACGTCATGGAGTGCGTCAGAATCCGGACAGCCTCGACCGCCATCTCGCCCACCTGCATTGGCCCCCCAGCCCTCTCCCCGATGGCATGCGCCGGCGACGAAATCGGCCAGAAGACGCATACCGAGAATGAGGAATGTATCCGTCCGGACCTGGGGCAGACAGGAGAATTTTTCCGGTTTTACGCAAGCGAGATATGTAACAAGGTAGATGGGCATGCGTCATATGACGCACATGACCCTACATATGTGCGTCGAACGGACGAAGTCAGTCGGTCGCCACCGACTCGAACCGCCACCGGTGCACCGCACGGGACGTCAACTCCCCGCCCGGCTCGGGGAGTTCGGGCAGATCGGCGTCGTACGGGGCGTCCCACCAGGTGATGACGAGGACACGGTCCTGGGGGGCGCGGAAGGTCTCGCGGCGCGCCGGTGGTACCGGGAGTTCCTGCGCCCGCGCCCAGGCGAGCAGTTCCTCGCCCCGGCCCTCGGCCGCCCGCGCCTCCCACATCAAGGCGACCGTCACGGGTACAGGTTCTCCTTGCTGACCTCGTGGACGTGATCGTGGTGGTGCCCGGGTACGTGCGCCTCGGTCACCGGCAGCGAGGAGTCGGCGGACAGGTCCCAGTTCGACGCCGCCCGGTTGCGGGCCACCAGCTCCGCGCCGAGCGCCGCCACCATGGCGCCGTTGTCGGTGCACAACTTCGGCCGCGGCACCCGCAGTTCGATCCCGGCCGCCTCGCAGCGGTGCCGGGCGAGCTCGCGCAGCCGGGAGTTGGCGGCCACACCGCCGCCGATCATCAGATGCCCGACGCCCTCGTCCTTGCAGGCGCGCACGGCCTTGCGGGTGAGCACGTCGACGACCGCCTCCTGGAAGGAGGCCGCCACGTCCCGCACCGGCACCTCCTCGCCCGCCGCCCGCTTGGCCTCGATCCAGCGGGCCACGGCGGTCTTCAGCCCGGAGAAGGAGAAGTCGTACGCCGGGTCGCGCGGACCGGTCAGTCCGCGCGGGAACGCGATCGCGGAGGGGTCGCCCTCGCGTGCGTAGCGGTCGATGACCGGGCCGCCGGGGAAGCCGAGGTTCAGCACCCGAGCGATCTTGTCGAAGGCCTCGCCGGCCGCGTCGTCGATGGTCGCGCCCAGGGGACGGACGTCCGAGGTGATGTCCGTCGACAGCAGCAGCGAGCTGTGCCCGCCGGACACCAGCAGCGCCATCGTCGGCTCGGGCAGTGGGCCGTGCTCCAGCTGGTCGACGCAGATGTGGGAGGCGAGGTGGTTGACGCCGTAGAGCGGCTTGCCCAGCGCGTACGCGTACGCCTTCGCCGCCGACACGCCGACCAGCAGGGCGCCGGCCAGCCCCGGACCGGCGGTGACCGCGATGCCGTCCAGGTCCCGCGCGCTCACCCCCGCCTCCTTCAGCGCGCGGTCGATGGTCGGCACCATCGCCTCCAGGTGGGCGCGCGAGGCGACCTCGGGGACGACGCCGCCGAAGCGGGCGTGCTCGTCGACGCTGGAGGCGACGGCGTCGGCCAGCAGGGTGGTGCCGCGGACGATGCCGACGCCGGTCTCGTCGCAGGAGGTCTCAATCCCCAGGACCAGGGGTTCGTCAGCCATGGATCTCGGTTTCTCGTTCGGAGGTCGGTCCCGCGGCGGAGCCGCTGTCGGACTGCGTGGTCAGACGCATCACCAGGGCGTCCACATTGCCGGGCTGGTAGTAGCCGCGCCTAAAGCCGATGGCCTCGAAGCCGTAGCGCTCGTAGAGCTTCTGGGCGCGGATGTTGTCGATCCGGCACTCCAGCATCACTTCGGCGCACTCGAAGGCGGTGGCGGCCCGCAGCAGCTCGGTGAGGAGCCGTCCGCCGAGGCCGGTGCCCCACTGGTCGCGGGTGACGGCGATGGTCTGGATGTCGGCAAGGTCTCCGGAGGCGGCGAGGCCCGCGTACCCGACCACCCGCCCCTCGCCGTCCTCGGCGACGACATAGCGGCGGGTCGCCTCGGGCCCGCGGGAGTGGGCGAGTTCCGACCAGAACATGCCGCGGGACCAGGCGTCCTCGGGGAAGAGGTCCTTCTCCAGTTCGAGCACGCGGTCGATGTCCCACCAGCGCATCTCGCGCAGTCGAGAGGTCACGGGTTCGGTCACTTGGGGGTGACCACCTTGTAGTTCTTGGGGACCTGGGCGTCCGGGCGGCGCAGGTACAGCGGCCGGGCCTCGGGCAGTTCCTCGCCCTTGGCCAGCCGCTCGGCGGCGAGACTCGCGAGCGCGGCGGCCGACACATGCTCCGGCTCGTGCACGTTCGGAAAGGTGTCCGGGTACAGCAGCGCGCCCGCACCGACGGCGGGCAGCCCCGCCACCCGGTCGGCGATGTCGGCGGGCCGGTCGACGGCGGGGTCGGTCAGCCGGGTCCGGGAGTCCGCGTAGCGCGCCCAGTAGACCTCCTTGCGCCGGGCGTCGGTCGCCACGACGAAGGGGCCCTTCTCGATGTCGGCCGCGTAGGCGAGACCGTCGAGCGTGCACACGCCGTGCACGGGGACACCGAGCGCGAGCCCGAAGGTGTCCGCGGTCATCAGGCCGACGCGCAGCCCGGTGTAGGGGCCGGGCCCGATGCCGACGACGATGCCGGTGACGGCGTCGAGCCCGGTCCCGGCCTCGGCGAGCACCCGGTCGACGGCAGGCAGCAGCAGCTCACCGTGCCGGCGCGCGTCCACCTGGCTCGAAGAGGCGATGACGTCCGTGCCGTCGTGCAGGGCGACGGTCACGGCTGGGGTTGCGGTATCCAGAGCGAGCAAGAGCACGCAAACAGCCTACGGCTCTCGGGGCCCGGGTCGGACGCCCTGTCGTCCGCCGGAAGGCTTGCCTCGCCACGTCATGGGGGTACCCCCACTCCCTTGAGGCAGTGAGGGAGTACGTGCCGGGCGTCGCGGCCGGGCGGGCCGCGTCCGACACGGCCCCCCACCTCGGGCATCGCCGCCCCGATCAGGCGGCTGCGGGCTGCTACGGTCGCCGAAAAGCGCGACATACGAGGCGAATGGGGCAGGTGGCGACCGTGGCAAGGAGCAGCTCCGGATTCGTGTTCGGGCTCACCGTGGCCGCCCTGGCCGCCGTCGGCTTCCTCGGCTACCGGGCCTCCGTGACCGTGCCGGCCGGCTTCGGCAAGCCGCAGGCGAGCGCCTCCCCCGCGGCGGCCGCCCCGGGAGCGCCCGGCACCCAGCGCAACCCCGGCCTCCCGCCCGCCGCATCCGGCGCCGGGGAACGTGTCGTCTACTCGGTGGGCTCCGACCGGGTCTGGCTGGTCGACGCCCGCAACCAGGTCCTGCGCAGCTTCCCGGTCGCCCCGGGCAATGTCGACCCGGCACCCGGCGTCTACGGGGTGACCTCCCGTTCGAACTCCGCCATCGGCACCGACGGGACCGCCATCGAGCACGTCGTGCGTTTCACCAGCGTGGAAGGCGTCGCCGTCGGCTTCAGCGCGGCGGTCAGGACTTCACCGGCGGCACCGGACCCGACGGTGCGCACGGGCGGGATCCGCGAGTCCCGCAAGGACGGCGCAGCACTGTGGGAGTTCGCGACGATCGGCGCGCGGATCGCCGTGATCCCCTGAGCGGGTTTCTCCAGGCAGGCCAGATGAGTGCGGCTCCCCCGCGGGGCACGACCGGCCACGACAGGGCCGGCAGACGAAGAACAACCCGCCTCGGCACCTCCAGCGGAGCGCCTACGCGGCTTCCCGGTGCCCTGCCGACGGCCGGGACACCTCGGGGTCCGGCAGCCGCGGCGGGGTCGAGACCGCGTCCGCCGCGGCGCACGACGCCAGCAGTTCGCGCATGGACACACCGGCTACGACGGCGTACGGCTTCTGCTGCTGCGCGTTGCTCTCGGTGGCCGGCATGGACGCCTCCTGAGGACCCGGGGGCGGGCGTAGTTAGGTAGACCTAACTACGAACTGGATACCATGTGACCACGCACAAGACACCGAATGCAATATCTTGCCGACGTCTTGTCGGAACGTTCACGGAATCGTGCGCCGACCATGCGGCCGTCAGGCGGACAGCACGCTCAGGTCCACCGCCGACCACCGCTCGCCCAGCCCGGTCACCGTCACGTGCCGGACTTCGTCCGTCGTGTCTCCGACGGCCCGGTGGATGACGACGTGCAGCCGGTCGTCGGTCAGCTCCTCGACCTTGCCCTCGCCCCACTCCACGACGATCACCGACTCGGGCAGCGAGACATCGAGGTCGAGGTCCTCCATCTCGTCGAGCCCGCCGCCCAGGCGGTACGCGTCGACGTGCACGAGCGGCGGACCGTCACCCAGGGACGGATGCACGCGGGCGATGACGAAGGTCGGCGAGGTGACCGCGCCCCGGACGCCGAGCCCTTCACCCAGCCCGCGGGTGAGCGTCGTCTTGCCCGCGCCGAGTTCCCCGTTGAGCATCACGAGGTCACCGGCGCGCAGCACCTTGGAGAGGCGGCGGCCCAGGTCCCGCATCTGCTCGGGGGACGTGACGGTGATCTCCACGGAAGGCGCGGCCAAGGACACGGAGGCCCCGGTCTCAGCCGGGTTGTGCGGTGCTGCTGGTGCTTCCATAGCCACCCACGGTAGCTCCTGCCGGCACGGCACCCGCGCGGGTGAGCAGGTCGGCCAGCCGGTCGGTGACCACCTCCGGGTGCTCCAGCATCACCAGGTGCCCGGCGTCCGGTACCAGCACCAGCTCGGCGTCCGGCAGCAGGTCGGCGATCGCCTCGCTGTGCTCGCTGGGCGTGACGAGATCACCGATCCCGGCCAGCACCAGCACGGGCAGATCCGCGAAGTGCACCAGCGCCTCGGTCTTGTCGTGCTCCGTGAACGCCGGGTAGAACTCGGCGACCACGTCGATCGGCGTGCCCTCGATCATCCGCTCGGCGAAGCGCGCGACCGCCGGGTCGACGTCACGCGACGCGAACGAGTACCGCTTGATGATCCCGGCGAACAGATCGGCGGTCGCCCGCCGCCCCTTCTCCACCAGCGCGGCCTGCTGCCCGAGCGCCTTCAGCACTCCGGGCAGCACCCGCCGTACGGCATTCACGCCCGCGACCGGCAGCCCGAAGTTGACCTCGCCGAGCCGCCCGGACGACGTACCGACGAAGGCGGTGGCGACCACCCGCTCCCGGATCAGCTCGGGGAACTGGTCGGCCAGCGCCATCATCGTCATGCCGCCCATGGAGTGCCCGACGAGCACGATCGGCCCGTCCGGCGCGGCGGCGTCGATGACGGCCTTCAGATCGCGACCGAGCTGGTCGATGCTGACCGGCACGCCGTCCTGCACCTGCTGCACGCCCCGCCCGGACCGCCCGTGGCTGCGCTGGTCCCAGTGCACGGTCCGTACGACACCGCGCAGGGCCGCACGCTGGAAGTGCCAGGAGTCCTGGCTGAGGCAGTAGCCGTGGCTGAAGACGACGGTGACGGGAGCGGGCGCCTTCCGCCCGAACAGCCGCCTGCGGCGCGGGCCGAGCGCGGGCACGGCAGCCGGGTCGACGTCGTCGACCTCGTAGTACAGCTCGGTGCCGTCGTCGGCCGTGGCCTTGCCGGGCGTGCCGCGCAGCGCCCCGTACGGCCCGGTCGAGTCGAGCGCGAGCCGCGCCTTCTTCCTCATCCCGCGGCCGACGGTGAGCCGCTCTATGGCGACGCCGGCCGCCGCGCCCGCGGCGACCACGCCTATCGCGGCGCCCGCGATGCCGGTCGCCCTGCGCCAGTTCCCGGCCGCCCCCGTGGCGGAGGCGACGGCTGCGACGGCCTCCGCAGTGCTCTCGCTCACGTACCGCTCCTCTTCGCCGGATCACTACTGCTGTTCGCTGGGTCGGGTGATGCAGTTGTTGCTTGCGTTACTCGTGTTGCCTGTTGATACCGCTGCTGATCGACTGCCCGATGTTGCTCGGCTTACGGGCGCTGCACTTCTGCCGGTCGGTGGACTGTCGGGCCTCTGTGCGGTTACCCGCTTTGTTGCTCATTCACGTAGACGCGGGGAACGCGCGTTCCGATCCGCGTGACGATCTCGTACGCGATGGTGCCCGCGGCCTGCGCCCAGTCCTCGGCGGTGGGCTCGCCGCGGTCGCCGGGCCCGAACAGCACCGCTTCGGTACCGGCCGCCGGCTCGTCCCCGCCGAGATCGACGACGAACTGGTCCATCGCGACCCGCCCGGCGACGGTCCGCCACTTGCCGCAGACCAGCACCGGACCGGTCCCGGAGGCATGCCGCGGAATGCCGTCGGCGTACCCGACGGGCACGAGTCCGAGGGTCGTCGCGCCGGGGGTGACGTAGTGATGCCCGTAACTGACGCCGTGACCCCCTGGGACGTGCTTCACGAGCGCGATGGAGGCCGACAGTGTCATCACCGGACGCAGCCCGAAGTCGGCGGGACTGCCCATCTCGGGGCTCGGCGAGATGCCGTACACGGCGATCCCGGTCCGAACCAGGTCGAAGTGGGCCTCGGGAAGGGTGAGGGTGGCGGGCGAGTTGGCGATGTGCCGCACCTCGGGGCGCACGCCCTGGCTCTCGGCGTACGTGACCATCTCACGGAAGCGGGTGAGCTGGAGGTCGATCGAGGGGTGCCCGGGTTCGTCGGCGCACGCGAAGTGCGACCAGAGCCCGGTGATGCGCAGGATCCCGTCGGCCTCGGCGCGCAGGGCGGCCGCGACCAGCTCGGCCCAGTCCTCCCCCGGCTGACAGCCGCCCCGCCCCAGCCCGGTGTCGGCCTTGAGCTGCACGCGCGCGGGGATCCCCGCCGCCCGGGCCGCCGCGGTGACCTCCTCCAGAGCCCACATCCCGCTCACCGACACGTCGATGTCGGCCTCGATCGCCTCCCGCCAGGGCCCGCCCGGCGTCCACAGCCAGCACATGATGCGTCCGGGCAGCCCGGCGGCCCGCAGCGCGAGCGCCTCCTCGGGCGTGGCGGTGCCCAGCCATGCGGCCCCCGCCGCCACGGCGGCCCGGGCGCACGGCACGGCCCCGTGACCGTATGCGTCGGACTTGACCACGGCCATGAGGGCAGCGCCCGGCGCGAGGGCGCGCAGGGTCCGCACGTTGGCGCGCAGAGCGGCCAGGTCGATCTCGGCGCGGGCGCGCAGGGGCGCGGTCGGGGCAGCTGCTGTCTCAGTCATGGCGCCCCCAGTGTCTCAGAGGGGTCCGACACCCCCGAGGCACCGGCCCCCCGTGCAAGCCGCCTACTTCCCGGGCCGGTGTCCCCACACATACACACGGTCGCCCTTCCTCAGCACACGCCACAGCTTCCGGGCGTCGCCCGGCCGCAGATTGACGCACCCCCATGAGCCGAGGGTGGTGTAAATGCTGTCGTGGACGCCGTGAAAGGCCTGCCCGCCGCTGAAGAACTGGGCATAGGGCATGGGCGCGTCGTACAGCGTCGACCAGTGCTTCTTGTGCTTCCAGTAGATCTTGTGCCAGCCGGTCCGGGTGCGATGCCCGACCCGCCCGCTGCGCATGGGCACGGGACCGTAGACCACCTTGCTCCCCTTCTGCACCCAGGTCAGCTGCCGATTGAGATCGACACACGCGACGCGATACGTCCGCTCGGGGCACTTCTTCCGGGCGTTCGGATGCTTCCTCGCGGAAATGAGCTGTATGGCGGCCCAGGTGACGGGCCCGGCGAACCCCTTCGCCTCCTTGATCCCGTGCTTCACCTGGAACGTCCGGATGGCCCGACAGTCGGCCGCCGACTGCTTCCCGTCCGCCCTCCGCTTCAGCCACTTCTCGACCGCCCGCTGATGGGGCCCGGTCTTCCTGCTGCACTTCACCTCCCCCACGGCGTCGTCGATCGGCGCGTACTCGACGGGGTCGTACGTCCCCTCCGGCGCGCCCGGGGGATCTACGGGGTCGGACACGAGCTCGACTCTGGAGGCAGGAGCCTCGGGGGTTGCCGAGGTGGCGCCGGTGGAGAGAACGGTGACGGCGGCGAGCACGACCGCGGCACCCCGACAGACGACACGCGCAATATGCCTATTGATCATGCAATCAGAGAAACGTGCAGGGCCGACAGGCCGGGAGCGGCGCGCGGCGGGGTCACCCTTTCCGACGAGCGACCGCCCGGGCGACGGCCCGCGCCCCCCGGCCTACGCTGAGAACCGGAGGTGGTGGAGATGCTGGCAGACACACCACTCAACGCCGTCATCCCGGCGACCGACATCGAACGGGCCAAGCACTTCTACGGCGACACACTCGGCCTCAAGCTCATCGACGACCGCCAGGACACCGCGCTCTTCGAGTCCGGCGGCGCCCGGTTCGTCCTCTACACGACACCGAGCGGCGGCCAGGCCGCCCACACCCTGGCCGGCTGGACCGTCGGCGACCTCGACGCGGAGATGGCGGACCTGCGCGGCCGCGGTGTGACCTTCGAGGAGTACGACCTGCCGGGCCTGAAGACGGTGGACGGCGTGGCGGAGGGCGCAGGCATGCGCGGCGCCTGGTTCAAGGACAGCGAGGGAAACATCCTGAGCGTGGTGCAGGACCTCCGCCAAAGCTGACCGCGAGGTACGTCCGACCGGCTGCCGACCTGGCCGGTCAGTCCCGCACGTCCCGCCACGCCCCCGGAATCGCCTCGACCACGTCATGCGCGCCGACCGGTGCAGCACGGCCCCGTGCAGAACCTCCGTCAGGACTCCCCGGGCGGACCCGGCCCAGATTGCGAGGCACGGTCCGCCACCGACCGACCTCGTCGATCAGTCCCGCACGTCCCGCCACGCCCCCGGAATCGCCTCGGCGACGTCGTGCGCGCCCGCCGGCGCCCCGTCTGCGGCGAACCGCCCGGCCAGGCCGTGCAGATAGGCGGCCGCGCTCCCCGCGTCCAGCGCGGAGAGCCCGGAGGCCAGCAGCGACCCTGCGAGCCCCGACAGCACATCCCCACTGCCCGCGGTGGCGAGCCAGGGCGTCCCGGTCGCATTGACCCGTACGACCCCGCCACCCGGACCGACGACGAGCGTCGTAGACCCCTTGAGCAGCACGGTCGCCCCGTACCGCGAGGCGAGTTCACGCGCCGAGGCCAGCCGCGCCCCCTCGACCTCCTCCCGTGCCACACCGAGCAGCGCGGCGGCCTCCCCGGCGTGCGGGGTCATGAGCGTGGGCGCGCTACGAGCCCGTACGGCATCCCGTTCGGCGAGCCGCAGCCCGTCCGCGTCGACGAGCACGGGCACGTCCGCTTCCAACACCTCGGCCACGGTCGAGGCGTCGTCCCCCGCGCCGGGCCCGACCACCCAGGCCTGCACCCGCCCGGCCTTCGCGGGCCCCTGATCCGATACGAGCGTCTCGGGGAACCGTGAGACGACGGCGTCCCCGGCGGGCCCGACGTACCGCACCGCTCCGGCGCCGCCGCGCAGCGCCCCGGAGACGGCGAGGACGGCAGCCCCGGGATACCGCGCGGACCCGGCCGCGATCCCCACAACCCCCCGCCGGTACTTGTCACTCTCGGCCCCCGGCACGGGCAGCAACCTCGCAACGTCCACATGCTGAAGTGCCTCCAGCTCCGGCTCGGCGGGCAGCACCTCCCCCAGCCCGATGTCGACGAGCCGTACCGACCCGGCGTACTCCCGCGCGGGATCGATCAGCAGCCCCGGCTTGTGCGTCCCGAACGTGACGGTGAGATCGGCCCGGACGGCGGCACCGCGCACCTCCCCCGTATCGGCGTCGACACCACTGGGCAGATCGACGGCGACGACGGGGGCACCGGACTCTTCGACACACGCGGCCAACTGCGCGGCATCGGGCCGGAGTCCGCCCTTGCCGCCGATCCCCACGATCCCGTCGACGACGAGATCGGCCCGCAGGATCGCCTCTTCGACGGGACCGACCCCCGCGGAGGCGGCGACACCGGCACTGGCCCCCGCGTGGACCACGCGCCCTCCGGCCCTCAGCAGGGCGGCAAGCCCCCCGGCATGGGCCCGCTCGGGCGCGAGCAGCACGGCCGCGACGGCCGCCCCCCGGCGGGCCAGCCGGGCCCCGGCATACAGCGCATCGCCGCCGTTGTCCCCGCTCCCGACGAGCAGTACGACCCGGCTGGCGTAGACGCGCCCGATCAGATCGGCACAAGCGGCGGCGAGCCCGGCAGCCGCCCGCTGCATCAACGCCCCCTCGGGAAGCCGCGCCATGAGCTCCCGCTCCGCTGCCCTTACCGTCTCCACGCTGTACGCAGTACGCATGGGGTCGAGTCTGCCCTCAGCCTTCGGCGATCACCACCGCCGAGGCCACCCCGGCGTCATGGCTCAGCGACACATGCCAGGACCGCACCCCCAGCTCGGCCGCCCGAGCCGCCACCGTCCCCTGCACCCGCAGCCGAGGCTGCCCACTGTCCTCGACGACGACCTCGGCATCCGTCCAGAGCAGCCCTGGCGGCGCACCCAGCGCCTTTGCCAGCGCCTCCTTGGCGGCGAACCGCGCGGCGAGCGAGGCGACACCCCGGCGCTCCCCGCTGGGCAGCAGCAACTCACTCTCCAGGAACAGCCGTTCGGCCATCCCGGGCGTCCGCTTGAGTGACGTCTCGAACCGATCGATCTCGGCTACGTCGATACCGACCCCGATGATGCTCATTCGGGCACTCTATTGCGGGGGAGCCTCCGCGCCCTCGCGGAACAGGTCGTCGGCCGTCATGACCGTCAGGGAACGGTCGCGCCAGAGGGCGAGGGTGTCGAGGTCAGTGCACGAGGTGATGCGCTCGCGCACTTTGGCCGGTACGGCGATGCCTCGTGCCTCCAGTGCGGACAGGGTCCCCTCCGCCCTGGCTGCGGCTCTGCCTTCGGCGTACCCGGCGGCCCACTCCTCGGCGTATCCCGGCGGCCACTTCTCGATCTTGCCCCGCAGATACGCTATCTCCCAGGGAGACAGCCCCTCCCGCTTGAGGATCTCCTTTAACCTTCCGCGGAGTTCGGCCATGGCCTTCTCGGGGGTGAGCCCAAAGGCCATGGCCGCCGCGAGCGCAAGGGACATGCCTGAGATTTCCTCTTGCAGCTCCGGATTCAGGCGCTGCCCATGGTCTTGCAGGTCTGCCAACGCTCACGCCTGTTCAGAGCTGGTCCCCGGAACCTGCGGGTCCTCGGCGAACAGGTCCTCGGCCGCCGTGGCTGTCAGGGAACGGTCGAACCAGAGGGTGAGGGTGTCGAGGTCAGTGCACGAGGTGATGCGCTCCCGCGTCTCCTCAGGGACGGCGATGCCACGCTTCTCCAACGCGCGGAGGATCATCGAGGCCTTGCCCTCCAGGTAGGCCGTCTCACGGACCGTCCCCCGACCGGGGAAGTAGCTGACGAACGTCGACATGATTGCCTTCCATTTCTCTCCGGCTGGAGTCTTACCCAGGGTGACTTCGAGGCGGGCGTGTGCCAGGGCGGAGAGCACTGCCAGCGGGAGGTTCTTCGCCGCGGTCCGGGCATGGGTGATCACCGGCAGGTTGTCCGGTCCGGCAACCAGCGGATATGTCCGCAGCCTGAAAGATGCGGTGCATGCCCTCGTGAGCCGATGTGACCATGTGCGCAACCTAGGTGGATCAAGGGATGGTTTGTCCGGGTGATCGAGATGCGTTCACCCTTTCGAGCGTCGGTGAAACGTTCACGCCGCCGAGGCCAGCTCGAACCACACGTACTTGCCCCGGTTGCCGTTCCTGGCCAGCGGCTGCCACCCCCACAGGTCGGCACAGGCACGCACCAGAGCGAGCCCGCGCCCCTCCGCCGCATCAGCGAGCTGCGCCAACTCCCGTGGTGGCTCCGGCGGTTCGGGATCGGCATCCCACGCCCCGATCCGCAGCACACCCGCCGACCAGCGCACGCGCAACGCCGCCGGCCCCTTGGTGTGGCATACGGCGTTGGAGACCAGCTCGCTCGCCAGCAGCTCGGCGGTGTCCACGACACCGATCAGACCGTGCATGGTGAGGATCAGCCGGAGGGTGCGGCGGCAGACGGTGACGGCGCGGGGGTCGTTGGGGATGTACAGGGTGTACTCCCACGGTTCGGTCGGTTCGTTTTCGGGCATGCGGCAACTCCGGTTCGATGGTGGGGGTTTGGCGGTGGCATTGCCGCAGCCGTCATGGCAGGACGGAGCGGTGCACTTCCGCAGAGTGTGCGTCGCATCACTAACGGTAGGGATTACCGTTTAGGTTTTGCAAGCCGGTCGCGTAATCTGACCTCCGAACGAGTCGCGCCCACAGGCGCGTTGGGAGGATCACGCGGTGGTTTTGCGGCGCGAGCCAACGGCACGTCAGATGCGCCTGGCGGTAGAAGTACGCAGACTTCGAGAAGCGGCAGGCCTCACCACTCGCGAGGCAGCAGTACTGCTCGGAGTGAGTTCCGCGCAGATCAGCCAAATCGAGGCAGGCCTGACGGGGCTGAGCGAGAAGCGGCTCCGCCGCCTCGCCTTTCACTACGCCTGCACGGACGAGGCCTTCATCGACGCCCTGGTCGCGATGGCCACCGACAGGACGCGCGGCTGGTGGGAGGCATACCGGGGCCAGCTGCCCACATCGTTCCTGGACCTGTCGGAGCTAGACCACCACGCCTCATTCCGGCACGAGGTAGCCATCCTGTTCGTGCCGGGCCTGCTGCAGACCGAGCACTACGCTCGCGCGGTCTTCTCATCCCGGGTCCCCGAACTGACTTCCGACGAGCTTGAGTTGCGCGTCCGCCACCGGATGGCACGGCAGGAGGTCACCTTTCCGTACGAGGTCGTCATCCACGAAGCTGCGCTACGCATCAGAGTCAGCGACCGCGCCGCATCTAGAGCCCAACTCACCCGGCTGCTGGAATTCTCCGAAGCGGACCACATCACCCTGCGCGTCATCCCCTTCGAGCTGGACGGATTCGCCAGAGCCTCGAACACCATGACGTACGTGGGCGGCCCTCTGCCCAAACTGGACACGGTCGTGCGTGACGCCCCCCACGGCTCCGTCTTCATTGATTCCGAAGCCCAGCTCAACGCCTATCGAACGCGCTTCCGTAAAGTGGAAGAGGTATCGCTCGATCCCGAGCGATCGCGTGACTTCATCAACCGGCTGGCGAAAGAGCTGTGAGGCACCCCATGGACAACTGGCGGAAGTCGTCCTACTCCGGTGAGGGCGATGGCAACGACTGCGTGGAGATCGCGAACTCCTCGACCCACGTTGCCGTCCGCGACTCAAAGACCCCGGCCAGGGCAACCCTCACCTTCCCGACCGGAGCCTTCTCCACCTTCCTCAACTCCCTGAAGTCGGAAGCCGACTCACTCCACCGTCACTGACTTCGCAAGGTTCCGCGGCTGATCCACCTCATTGCCGCGAGCCGTCGCCAACTCACACGCGAACACCTGCAACGGCACCGTAGCCACCAGCGGCTGCAGCAACGTCGGCGTCGCAGGGATCCGTACGAGATGGTCGGCGTACGGCACGACCGCCTCGTCCCCCTCCTCCGCGATCACGATCGTGCGCGCACCCCGCGCCCGGATCTCCTGGATGTTGGACACGATCTTGTCGTGAAGGACAGACCGCCCGCGGGGCGAAGGCACGACCACGACCACCGGCAGATCGGGCTCGACCAACGCGATCGGCCCGTGCTTCAACTCCCCCGCCGCAAACCCCTCGGCATGCATGTAGGCGAGCTCCTTCAGCTTCAGAGCCCCTTCCAGCGCCACCGGATACCCCACATGCCGCCCCAGGAACAGCACCGTCTTCTTGTCGGCGAGCGACCGCGCAAGCTCCCGTACCGGCTCCATGGTCTCCAGCACCCGCTCGACCTCACCGGAGATGTGCGACAGATCCCGGATGACGGCCCCGATCTCGTCGCCCCACTTGGTGCCGCGCACCTGCCCCAGATACAGAGCAACCAGATAACAGGCGACCAACTGCGTCAGGAACGCCTTGGTGGACGCAACAGCCACCTCCGGCCCCGCATGCGTGTACAGCACCGCATCCGACTCCCGCGGGATCGTCGACCCGTTGGTGTTGCAGATGGCCAGCACCTTGGAGCCCTGCTCCCGCGCATGCCGTAGCGCCATCAGCGTGTCCATGGTCTCGCCGGACTGCGAGATGGCGATGACCAGCGAACGCGAATCGAGGATCGGATCCCGGTACCGGAACTCGCTCGCAAGCTCCACCTCGCACGGAATCCGCGTCCAGTGCTCGATGGCGTACTTGGCGATGAGCCCGGCATGAAAGGCCGTACCGCACGCCACGATCACCACCTTGTCGACTTCCCGCAGTTCGGCGGCGCTGATCCGCACCTCGTCCAGCGTCAGCGAACCGCCCACATCGATGCGCCCCAGCAACGTGTCGGCGACCGCCTTGGGCTGCTCGGCGATCTCCTTGAGCATGAAGTAGTCGTAGCCGCCCTTTTCCGCGGCGGAGGCGTCCCAGTCGACGTGGTACGAGCGCACGTCGGCCGGGCTGCCGTCGAACCCCGTCACCGTCACCCCGTCCCGCCGCAGCTCGACGACCTGGTCCTGACCCAGTTCGACCGCCGACCGCGTGTGGGCGATGAACGCGGCGACATCCGACGCCAGGAACGCCTCGCCGTCCTCCACGCCCACCACGAGCGGCGAGTTCCGCCGCGCCCCGACCACCACATCCGGGTCATCCGCATGCACCGCGACCAGGGTGAACGCACCCTCCAGCCGCCGGCACACCAGCCGCATCGCCTCGGCGAGGTCCGCGCACGCCGAGAACTCCTCGGCGAGCAGATGCGCGACCACCTCGGTGTCCGTCTCGGAGGCGAGGTCGTGCCCGCGCTCCTCCAACTCGGCCCGCAGCAGAGCGAAGTTCTCGATGATCCCGTTGTGGACGACGGCAACCCGCCCCGCGTTGTCCAGATGCGGATGCGCATTCGGATCCGTGGGCCCGCCATGCGTGGCCCACCGCGTATGTCCGATCCCGGTCGAGCCCGTCGGCAGCGGCCGTTCCACCAGCTCCTTCTCCAGGTTCACCAGCTTCCCGGCCTTCTTCGCGGCCGCCAGCCCCCCGTCCGCCAGCACGGCGACGCCCGCCGAGTCGTAACCCCGGTACTCCAGTCGCTTCAGTCCGGCCATCACGACATCGAGCGCCGACTGCGACCCCACGTATCCCACGATTCCGCACATGTGCCGCAGCCTACGATCCAACAGCACCCGAAATTGCCTTCCGCTTGCCCGAATTCGGAAATTTCACCGGGGTGCGAAGGTCCACCACAATCCAGCCGAAGCGAAACCTTGTGCGGTTCCGCGTGTACATGCCTATGCTGTCGCCGCGTATAGGCCGAACCTGACCATTCCGCCTTCACACGCACCAACCAGCGACCGGGGGAACGCCGTCGCTCACGGGGAGGGGTTGCATCGCGATGCCGTCGTACGCCTTTCCGGCCCGCACCCGCACCCCCGACTGAATGCAGAAAGGGATGCCTCCATGCACCCCAGACCGTGGTTCCGCCTGCCCGGAAAACGAAGATCACAGAAGCTCACCTCCGCTGTCACGTCCGTCGCCGCACTGGCCGTCCTGGCGGGTCTGGCGGTTCAGCCGGGTGTGTCCCAGCGGCACGCCGAACCGGCGGCTGATTCCTACCCCTGGTACGAGGACACCTCCGCCGAGCAGTTGCGGCAGGACCAGTGCCTGATGGCCCACGTACTGCGGCTGGGCGGGCCGACGATGGCCGCGACCGCGCAGGACGGCCTCAACCAGCCCGTCGACAAGCTGCATGTCCTGGCGAACCGCGAGCACTGGGAGCAGACGCCGCTGGCCGTGGCGTACCAGAAGGACAAGGACGCGGCGAGCAAGCAGATGGACGATCTCGCTGCTCAGCGGAAGGACTGGCAGAAACCTCTCGAGAGCCTGGCGACCCCTGACGGATTCACGGACAGCGGGTTCCACTGGCCGCCCGGATCCTCCGGCGACGGCCAGCAGTCGTTCGACGGGCAGACGGGTCTGAGCGGGTGGGTCGCCGACCGGTTCTGGATGAACGACTACGACTTTTACGAGGACGACACTCCGAAGGCCGACGACGCGACCCTCAAGGCCGTCGACGCCGCGGGCAGCCCGCTCTACGGCAAGGACCCCGACTGGGCCACCCACCAGCAGGATTGGGACCGGGCGCTCGCCGAGCACAGCGCCTTCCAGTGGATGCATGGCGGCCCGGCCACCAACGCGGGCGCCGACGACGCCCGTATCTTCCTGTCCTCGGGTGGCTTCCCGCGCACCGCCCCGCAGCCGGGCACGCCGGAGTACCGCATCGCGGTCGAGGACGTGAAGTCCCGGTTCGCCGCCTGCGGCTGGCGTGACCCGCTGGACCCGGACAACGTGCTGGGCGACATCACCTCCACCGCGGCCGGCGAGTGGCAGCAGGAGGTCTCCTCCCAGGCCGCCCAGCGCAACCAGATCCTGGACGCGAACAAGACCGCCGTCGACGCCCTGGCCAAGGGCGCGAAGGCGCTCAGCGACATGCTGGGGCACTCCTGGGTCGCCGACCACATCACCCGCTGGCAGGACTTCTGGTCCCCCGGCGGCATCGGTTACATCGGTGACGCCCCGCTGGTCATCCAGGTGCCGGGCGCTTCCGGCAAGTGTCTCGACGTCCAGGGCGCCGGCAAGACCAACGGCACCCCGGTCCAGGTCTACACCTGCAACGGCGGCGCCTCCCAGAAGTGGCAGCTGCTGGGCAGCTACGACGGCGGCTACACCCTGGTCAACCCGAACTCCTTCAAGTGCCTCGAGGTGCTGAACGGCAACAACGCCAACGGCACGAAGATCCAGATCCACGACTGCAGCAGCGCCAAGGCCCAGCAGTGGAAGTTCGATGTCCGCAGCGCCGGCCCGCTGCTCAACGCGGCCACCGGCAAGTGCCTGCACCTGCCGACGTTCGACAACAGCAAAGACGCCGTGCTGTCGACCTGCAACGGCTCCTCCGCGCAGAAGTTCCGCCTCGTCCCCGAGGGGCACACCGGCGACGACAAGCTGGGCTATCCGGACAAGGCCCAGTTCACCAAGGCCAAGGCCGGTCTCACAGCCGCCCAGAGCGCCGCGAAGAGCCAGCTGGCCGTACTCAAGGCGCAGCTGACGTCCGGGCAGAAGGCCGCGACCACGTCGGACACCGCGCTGCAGGCGGCGTACGGCATCGCTGATGCGGCGGGTGCTCCGCGGGGTCGTGGTCTGCTGGTCGGTCTGCAGAAGGACCAGGTCACCAAGGGTGCGGCTGCCGCACTTCAGGCGCTGGAGAAGGCCGGTGAGACGGCGGAGGCCGCGACCCGTGCCGCGGCCGGGGACAGCGAGACGATCGCGCAGCGTGCCCTCGCGCAGGCGGCTCAGTCGAAGGCGGAGTTCCGCAAGAAGGCCGCCGAGGCGGCCGAGTTGCAGGCCAAGGCGGCCGCGGATGCGGCGAAGATCCACCGTGACAACGCCAAGGCCGACAAGGAAACGGCCGAGGCGAAGCTCACCACCGCTCTGAAGGCCGAGGGCGACGCGAAGGCGGCTGCCGCCGACGCCCATGCCAAGCGGCTGGCCGCCGAGGCGGAGGAGAAGACGGCCAAGGCGGAGAAGGAGACCGCCGCGGCCAAGCAGGCCGAGGCCGCCGAGCACAAGAAGAACGCCGAGACCCAGGCGGCCGCCGCGAAGGACGCCAAGGACAAGGCCGAGGCCGCCGAGAAGACCGCCGAAGGCAAGCGCGACGACGCGGTCACGGCCAAGGACCACGCCAAGGGGATGCGCGACGACGCGTGGGACGCGGAGCAGAAGGCCGAGGCCGCACGCGCCAAGGCCGACGCCAAGGACGCCTACGCCGACTCCCTCGACTCCGGGGACGCCGCGACCGCCGCCCGCGCCGCCGCCAACGACGCGGACAATGCCGCCGACGACGCTGAAGCCGCCGCGACCAGGGCCCGTTCCGAGGCCGATGCCGCCACCCAGGCGGCGGCCGACGCGGACGCCGCGGCCACCCGCGCCGAGGCGGCCGCCAAGCGCGCCCGCTCCGACGCGGATGCCGCTCAGGCGGACAAGCTGAAGGCGGACGCGGCGGTGAAGACCGCGACCAGCGCCGCAGCCGACGCCATCAAGGCCTCCCAGGACGCAGCCGCCGAGGCCAGGACCGCGGTGAAGCTGGCCGACGAGGCCGAGCAGCACGCCAAGGACGCCAAGACCCAGGCCGACGCCGCCAACAAGGAAGCCGGAAACGCGCTCGCCGCCTCCGCCAAGGCAGCCGGGTTCGCTCACGTCACCGCACAGGCGGCCGTGGACGCCGGAGAAGCAGCAAAGCAGGTCGCCAACCCTGCCAACGACGCGATCCAGCTCGGCTCCGCCTATGTCGACACCGACTCCGCCGCAGGTCTGGTCGTCCTGACCGGCCAGGCGTCCAAGTCCATCGCCGACCAGCAGCAGGCCGTAGCCGACGCGCACGCCAAGAACGCGGCAGCCGAGGCCCAGGCAGCGAAGAACCTCGCCGACCAGGCCAAGGGCGACGCCAAGGAGGCCTACCAGCACGCGGCGAACGCCGCCCAGTACGCCGCCGACGCCCGCACCTACTCCAAGGAGGCCCTCGGCTACGCGGCCGACGCAGCCAAGGCCGCAGCGGCAGCCTCAGCCTCCCTGGCCCGCACCATCGACTACGACAAGCAGGCCGCCGACGACGCGGCAGCCGCCGACACCGCCGCAGGCAACGCCGAGGGCTACGCCAAGGACGCCCGCGCCTCGGCCGACGCCGCCGCTCTCGACGCCGAAGCCGCCCGCTCCGCCGCCGCCCAGGCCGAACAGGACGCCAAGGACGCCCGCTCCGCCGCCGACCGCGCCGACGCAGCCGCCACCGAGGCCGAACAGGCCGCCAAGGACGCCGCCAAATACGCCAAGGAAGCCCAGGAGGCAGCCGACAGGGCCGAGAAGGCCGCCAAGGGCAAGCAGATCAGCGACGGAACCGTTCCCGACGAGAACGGCCACTCGATCGGCAACGTCTTCTACGTCGTCGACCACATCGAGAAGGTCGGCGACCCGGAAGTCGTCAAGAAGACCGACGGCTGCGACCACTGGTGGAACCACCTCGCCTACACCGGCAACTGCACGATCACCTCGAAGATCAAGTACAAGGCCGTCCTCGACCTGTACCTGTGCACCGCACAGGATCTGGACCCGCAGAAGTTCATGTGCCCCTCCAACGCGACGAAGTACCTCGGCGAGGTCCGGACCAAGGAACTGTCCCAGGAGGTCACGCACAACATCACGATCGCCGAGTGGCAGGACGGCGTCGATCCCATCGACATCCTCTTCGGCAGCTGGATCAAGTGCACCCAGAAGTTCACCTCCGGTTTCGAGGGCGGCAGCTGGGGCGGATGCGCCTGGGCGTCCCTGGACGTCGCGAGCCTGTTCGCCGGCAAGATCATCCGGCCCATCGCGGAAGCACTGCGGGCCGTGGACGCCGCGTTCGTCACCGGCATCGGCGTCCGGGACGCGTTCAAGGCGCTCAAGGCGCTCGACGGCGTGGACGCGGCGGCGGTCGCCGCGATCGAGAGGGAGGTCGAGCTCTACGAGGAGATCACGACCGCGTGCCCCCGGAACAGTTTCCCGGGCGACACCCAGGTCCTCATGGCAGACGGATCCCACAAGGCGATCCGCGACATACATGTCGGGGACCTGGTCCGCGCCACGGATCCGGAGACCGGCCGGCCGTCGGCGCGACCCGTGACCGACACCATGCGGCACGACACCCGGCGGCTGGTGGACATCACGGTGGGCGACGGGGTTCTCTCCAGCACGGCAGGCCACCGCTTCTTCGTCAAGGATCACGGCTGGACGCTGGTCTCCGCCCTGCACGTGGGCGACAGCTTGCGCACGCCGGCCGGTACGTTCCGCATCGTCACGGCCGTGAAGGACCGGACCGGTCTGACGCCTCGCGAGGTCTACGACCTGACGGTCGACGGTATTCACACCTTCTACGTCAGTACCGAAGGTGCCCACCCTCAGAGCGTTCTCGTCCACAACTGTGTGAACATCATCGCCGACGAGGACATTGAAGGCGCTCACACCCTCGGTGACCATGTGAACAAGACGGACGCCCAAATGGCGGCGAAGGCGCTGGACCCGAACAACAGGGAGGGCATCGCGACCCGATGGGCCAGCAAGGACGTCGCCGCCGAAGCCGTCGACAAGGCCATCACGCAGTGGCTGGACCACCACCCGGACCATCTGACCGACCTGAACTCCTGGCAGGACAAGATCGCCCGGAAGCTCGGGAAGGGCGGCCGCTTCGACCCTCGGACGGACCTGAAGCCCATCCGCTGGGAGGTGCGGGACATGTCAGTCAAACTGGGCGACAAATGGGTGCGTAACGGCACTCAAGCAGTGAAGAGTGCTGTCGACACCGACTGGGTCATCGTGCAGCTGAAGTACATCGGCAAGAAGAACGCGCAGCACCCGCACGGCAAGTGGGTCGTCTACACCGCCTATCTGGAAGGGTGATCTTGACTGAGGAGAAGGATCCCGGGAACGGGTACCTGGAGGACGTCTACGTGACGGACATCGGGCTGACCTGGGTCGCCTCGCGGTGGCGCCTGGTGGACATGTTCGACCGGGAGCCGGACCGCCACTCCCGCCCCGAGGAGGGGCCCCTCGCGGAGTGGCTCGGCTTCGCGGAACTGGCCGTCGACGAGTTCGACCGCTCCAGGGCCGTGCAGTTGGGCCAGGACATCCAGCGGCTCCTGCGGTCGCCGCTCCCCGAGGACACGATTCGAACGGCATGGCTCGGGGCGACCCACGGCCTCTTCGATCCAGCCGAGTACGGCATCAGCGCCCGTGCCTGGCTGCAGCGCGCCGAAGAGGCATGGCTGGCCCGAGTGCGCCGGGACGATCGCGCGTTCGTCCCTCCGCCGCCACATCCGGTGGTGGACGAGGAACTGAGGCAGGCCGTCCTCCAGGTGATCCACTCGGCCGCGGAGCACCTCGGCCACGCCGCGGAGAACCCTCCGTTCGGAACTCCGGTGACCGGCCTCGTCCCCGCACTGGAGCGGGTGGTCACCGAGGCGTGCGCCGACCTCGGCTACCGGCTCTTCCTGCGCGCGGTGAAGGCCTACTTCGTGCCGGTGCCGGCCGATGGCGACATATACCGCAGATTCGTCGCCCTCGGTGAGCGGTTCGGTTACCCGCGTTGGGTCGTACGTGAAGGGCTCAACGACCGAACCGACTGACGCTGGGACACAGGGGCGGGTGGACAGAGAGAGTCCGCCCGCCCCTGTGTCATGTCCGCACCCGGCCCCACGTGACGCACCCCACCCCACACCCCCGTTCAAACTCCGTTAACAATGGACTGTGATCTCACCGGTCTCCTCGATGCCCCGGAGCGCCCACCGGCCCAGGCCGGAGGCGACTCCCTACGTCGACCTCACCCGTTCCGAGTGGAGCGCGCTGCGCGACAAGACTCCGCTGCCACTCACCGCCGAAGAGGTCGAGAAGCTCCGCGGCCTCGGCGACGTCATCGACCTCGACGAGGTGCGGGACATCTACCTGCCGCTGTCCCGCCTCCTCAACCTCTACGTCGGCGCCACCGACGGCCTCAGAGGCGCCCTGAACACCTTCCTCGGCGAACAGGGCTCCCAGTCCGGCACCCCGTTCGTCATAGGGGTCGCCGGCTCCGTGGCAGGCGGCAAGTCGACCGTCGCCCGCCTCCTTCAGGCCCTGCTCTCCCGCTGGCCCGAGCACCCGCGCGTCGAGCGGGTCACGACCGACGGCTTCCTGCTTCCCACCAAGGAGCTCCAGGCCCGTGGCCTCATGTCGCGGAAGGGGTTCCCCGAGTCCTACGACCGTCGCGCCCTGACCCGTTTCGTCGCCGACATCAAGGCGGGCAAGGACGAGGTGACGGCCCCCGTCTACTCCCACCTCATCTACGACATCGTCCCCGACCAGCGACTCACGGTCCGCCGCCCGGACATCCTGATCGTCGAGGGCCTGAACGTCCTGCAGCCCGCCCTCCCCGGCAAGGACGGCCGTACCCGCGTCGGTCTCGCCGACTTCTTCGACTTCAGCGTGTACATCGACGCCAGCCCCGAGGACGTCGAACGCTGGTACCTCAACCGGTTCAAGAAGCTGCGTCAGACGGCCTTCCAGGACCCGGACTCGTACTTCCGCAAGTACACGCAGGTGTCCGAGGAGGAGGCCCTCGAGTACGCCCGCACCCAGTGGCGCACCATCAACAAGCCCAACCTGGTGGAGAACATCGCCCCGACCCGCGGCCGGGCCACCCTGGTCGTCCGCAAGGGCCCGGACCACAAGGTCCAGCGCCTGCGGCTGCGCAAGCTGTAGACCCCGCCTGTTAGAAAGAACCATGCTGCACTTGCGCCTGATCGCGCCGTCCGACAGGACCGACGACGTGGTCCGCCTGATCGAGAGGACCGTCGGCACCACACATCTCGTCGTGCTGCCGGGGGCCGCACGCAACCCCGCCGGGGACGTGGTGATGTGCGACGTGGCCCGTGAGGCGGGCGACGAACTCCTCACCGGGCTGCAGGAGTTGGAGCTCGACCGCACCGGATCCATCGCCATCGAGAACATCGACCTGTCGCTGTCCAAGCGCGCGGACAAGGCCGAGGCGGAGGCACCCGGCGAAGGCGCGGACGCCGTGCTCTGGGAGCACCTCACCGACGCGACGCACGAGGAGTCCACGCTCTCCGTCACCTACGTCGCCTTCCTCGCGCTCGCCACGATGATCGCGGCCTGCGGTGTCGTCCTCGACAACGCGATCCTGGTCGTGGGCGCGATGGCGGTCGGACCGGAGTTCGGGCCGCTCGCGGGCTTCTGCACAGCGATCGTGCAGCGTGCCCCGCGCCTGGCACTGCGGTCGTTGACCGCGCTGTTGGTGGGCTTCGCGGCGGCGATGGCGGTGACGGTCGGTTTCAGCCTGTTCATGGATGCCGTCGGCCTGTTCAGCGAGGCCCAACTGGAGGCGAAGCGGCCCAACACGGGCTTCATCTACGCCCCGGACTGGTTCTCGTTCGTCGTGGCGGTCCTTGCCGGAGCCGCGGGCACCCTCTCTCTGACGTCCGCCAAGTCGGGTGCGCTGGTCGGTGTCGCCATCTCCGTGACGACGGTCCCCGCCGCCGCCAACGCGGCCGTGGCTCTGATCTACAGCGACACCAACCAGGCCGAGCGTTCGTCGGAGCAACTCCTGCTGAACCTGCTCGGCATCGTCCTCGCCGGCACCCTCACACTCCTGGCCCAGAAATGGCTCTGGGCCAGGCAGCGTGAACGCACGGCCAGGGCAAGCGGCGGCTAGTGACGCGTTTCGCAGTCCGCGGCGACGCTGTCGCCGGGGTCGGCGAACACCACGTCGGCCGAGCCACCGTCACAGGACACCGTGTCGACGGCGGGCGAGTCGCCGCTCACGCCGATCGTGTCGTTGCCGCTGCCGGTCGCCACGGTGTCGGAGCCCGTGCCGGCGTCGACGAGGGTGCGCAGCGACACGCTCGTCCCGTCGAAGCTGTCGTTCAGGTCACCCAGCCCGATCGAGAGCTGGGAGGTGCCGGCGACACTGCCGCAGTCGACGCTGGTGGCCGACAAGCGAGCGCAACCCGGCCCCAGCGCGATGCCCGTGGAGTCCGTGAGGATCACACGGCCGGTGGAGGTACTGGCCGTGACCTGGTTGGCCGCGCCTGAACGGGCGCTGAGCAGCACCATGCCGAAGAGACGGAACGCGGTGGAGCCGGGAGTCTGGGCCGCGGCCGGGGTGGCGAGCGCGGGGACCGCGAGACTCGCGACCAGGGCCGGAACGGCTGCTCGCTTCAGGGTTCTGCTGATTGTCTTCATGGTGCCTTTCTCACTTCCGTCGGGGGAACGCCACACGCAGGCGGCCTCGACGTCAGTGAAACAATCAGTAACCCATTCGGCACATTGTGTTACAACCTTCGGGTGATGCGGGTCGGCTCTAACCCAGCGCCGACTTCACCACATCGGCAAGCCGCCCGGCCACCGCCCGAGCCTGGTCGATGTCCGCTGCCTCGACCATCACCCGCACCAAGGGCTCGGTCCCCGACGGCCGCAGCAACACCCGCCCGGTGGAACCGAGTTCGCGCTCGGCCTCGACCACGGCAGCCGCCAGCTCAGGCGAGGTCTTCACCCGCGCCCGGTCCACGTCCGGCACATTGATCAGCACCTGCGGCAGCCGCTCCATGACGCCCGCGAGGTCCTTGAGCGTACGACCGGTCTCGGCGACCCGGGCCGCCAGCAGCAGCCCGGTCAGCGTGCCGTCACCGGTGGTCGCGTGATCGAGGATGATCACGTGCCCGGACTGCTCACCCCCGAGCGCGTACCCGTGCTCCTTCATCTCCTCCAGCACATACCGGTCCCCGACCGCCGTCTGGACGAGATTCAGCCCCTCCCGCTCCAGCGCCAGCTTGAAGCCCAGGTTGGACATGACCGTGGCGACAACGGTGTCCTCACGCAGGACGCCCCGCTCCCGCATCGCCAGCGCCAGCACGGCCAGGATCTGGTCGCCGTCGACCTCCGCACCGGTGTGGTCCACGGCGAGGCACCGGTCCGCGTCGCCGTCGTGCGCGATGCCGAGCGCGGCCCCGTGCTCGACGACGGCGGCCTTCAGCAGGCCCAGGTGCGTCGATCCGCAGCCGTCGTTGATGTTGAGCCCGTCCGGCTCGGCACCGATCGTGATCACCTCGGCGCCGGCCTGCGAGAACGCCTCCGGCGACACCCCGGCCGCGGCACCGTGCGCCTCGTCGAGGACGATCTTCAGCCCGTCGAGCCGGTTCGGGAGCACGCCGGTCAGATGCGCGACGTACTGGTCGAAGCCCTCGTCGTACGAGCGCACCCGCCCGACGCCCGCACCGGTCGGCCGCTCCCAGGGCTCGCCGTGCCGATGCGCGTCGTACACGGCCTCGATCTTGTCCTCGAGCTCGTCGGCGAGCTTGTGGCCGCCGCGGGCGAAGAACTTGACGCCGTTGTCGGGCATGGCGTTGTGGCTGGCGGAGAGCATGACGCCCAGGTCGGCACCGAGCGCGCCCGTGAGGTACGCCACAGCAGGAGTGGGCAGCACGCCGACGCGCAGGACGTCCACGCCCGCGCTCGCGAGCCCGGCGACCACGGCGGCCTCCAGGAACTCCCCGGACGCGCGCGGGTCCCGTCCGACGACCGCCGTCGCCCGGTGGCCCTCGAAGGTGCCCGCCTCGGCCAGTACGTGCGCCGCGGCCACGGAGAGGCCGAGCGCCATCTCCGCCGTCAGGTCCGCGTTGGCGACGCCGCGCACGCCGTCCGTGCCGAAGAGTCGTCCCACTGTGTTGTCCTCCGTATTGCTGAAGAGAGTGCGGCTCACTCCCGAGTACATCCCCTGAGACTGTCCGGGAACAGTAGGGGTTGTGTAAACGAACCGCCCCGGCAGCACAAGAGGTGCCGCCGGGGCGATCGTTGCAAAGACAGCGGACGCGATTAGCGCTTGCTGTACTGCGGGGCCTTGCGGGCCTTCTTCAGACCGGCCTTCTTGCGCTCGACCGCACGGTCGTCGCGACGGAGGAAGCCGGCCTTCTTGAGCGGGCCGCGGTTGTTGTCGACGTCGGCCTCGTTCAGCGCACGGGCGACACCGAGACGGAGCGCACCGGCCTGACCGGAGACACCGCCACCCGCGATGCGGGCGATGACGTCGTAACGGCCCTCGAGCTCGAGCACCTTGAAGGGCTCGTTGACTTCCTGCTGGTGCACCTTGTTCGGGAAGTAGTCCTCGAGGGTGCGACCGTTGATCTTCCACTTGCCGGTGCCCGGGACGATCCGGACGCGGGCGATGGCGTTCTTGCGACGGCCCAGGCCGGCGGCCGGCTGGGGCTCGCCGAAGCGGGACGCGAGGGACTCCGAGGTGTACTCGCCCTCGACGGGGACCTCGGACTCGGTGGTGTAGCTGTCGATGTCGACGAGCTCAGTCTCTTCGACCGGCTGCTCAACGGTGGTCTCGGCCACGATTCTCCTCAGATTCTCTTCAGTCTTAGGGGGTGGCCGGACTTACTGCGCGACCTGGGTGATCTCGAACGGCACCGGCTGCTGGGCAGCGTGCGGGTGCTGGTCGCCCGAGTAGACCTTCAGCTTGGAGAGCATCTGACGGCCCAGGGTGTTCTTGGGGAGCATGCCCTTGACGGCCTTCTCGACGGCCTTCTCGGGGTTGTTCGCGAGGAGGTCGTCGTAGCGGACCGAGCGCAGACCACCCGGGTAGCCGGAGTGGCGGTACGCCATCTTCTGGGTCCGCTTGTTGCCGGAGAGGTGCACCTTGTCGGCGTTGATGATGATGACGAAGTCACCGGTGTCGACGTGGGGGGCGTAGATCGGCTTGTGCTTGCCCCGGAGGAGGGACGCAGCGGTGGTGGCGAGACGGCCCAGGACGACGTCCTGAGCGTCAATGACGTGCCACTGGCGAGTCACATCGCCGGGCTTAGGGCTGTACGTACGCACTTCTCAGCCTTCTTCTTCAGGGATGGGTGCTGACACAAGGCATCCTTGAAGCGATCGTGCAGCTGGGGACGACAGTGCCGGGAACGCTGCCCGTATGCCGCCCACTGGTAACTGCTCCAGGGAACCTACGTAAGGGCTTCTCTCGTGAGAAAGACCAAGCCGATACGCATAACAAACCGCAAGGGTACTAGCGCAGCCCCGAACGGGTCAAAACGAGGCCGCCGCCGCACCCCGGAGAATGAACGGGGACCGAGATGTGCCCCCCTGCCGGAAAGGTCCCCGGCGGCTCCACCGGAGGCACACCGGCACCGTCCGCCTCCCGTCTAAGATGCGCCCCATGAGCTTTGGGCAGCAGGGGGGACCCCAGTCCCAGTGGGACCCCTGGAAACCGCACTCCCAGCAGCCGTGGACCAGCGGCGGCGACGACGGCCAGACCCCGGACTGGGCAGCGCTCGCCGAGGCCTCCGAGGCGCGCAACAAGAAGCGCCGGCTGCTGTTCATAGGCGGCGGCGTGGTCGCCACCATCGCCATCGGCACCGCCGTCGCCATGGCCGTCGTCTCGGCGAACGGCAACAACGAGGCCTCGGGCAACCCGTCCAACCTGCCCGCCAGCGGGTCCATCCCGAGCGGCAGCGCCTCGGCGCCCTCCTTCGCCCCGACCAGCGCCCCGCCCCCGCTGGACCCGAAGGACTTCATCGCCAGCAAGGCCAAGGACACGGCCCCGCTCAGCGCGCAGAGCCTCTTCCCGTACGCCCAGTTGCCCATGGGCTCGGCGCAGTACAAGAGGGGCGCGACGAGCGACACGAAGAACTGCGCCTCGACCGCCCAGGGCACCCTCACCAAGGTCCTCACCGCCAACGACTGCACCCGCCTCCTGCGTGTCACCTACACCAGGAAGGACGTCGCGGTGACGATCGGCGTCGCCGTCTTCGACACCGAGGCACAGGCGACCAAGGCCAGGACCCAGGCGGACAAGAAGGGCTTCGTCAAGGCACTGGCCGGCAGCGGTGTGAAGGCCTTCTGCAACGCCGCCCTCTGCCTCACGACAGCCAACTCCTACGGCCGCTACGCCTACTTCGCCACCGCCGGCTTCACCACCGGCAAGGACGTCTCGAACCAGTCCACGACGGTCTACTCGGCCGGCAACGACCTGCGGCTGTTCACCTACCGCCAGATCCGCAGCCGCGGCGAGGCCCAGGCGTCGGCGGCGGCGAACCAGTAACTAACAGCACCCGGCCCCGGGCAGCGTCCGCTTGTTCCGCGCCTCCTTGTTGCGCGCGGCGAGCAGCTCGTCGGCCGGGTAGCCGACCTCCTCCAGGGTCAGCCCGTGCGGCCGTACGACATGCACGGCCGAGTCCCGTACGCCGGCCGCGAGCACCTTGCCCGGCCACTCCGGCCCCCGGTGCCCGTCCCCCACGAACAGCAACGCCCCGATCAGCGAGCGCACCATGTTGTGGCAGAAGGCGTCGGCGCGCACGGTCGCGGTGATGATGCCGTCGTCCCCGCGCACCAGGCTCAGCTGCTGCAGCGTTCGAATGGTGGTCGCGCCCTCCCGCTTCTTGCAGTAGGCGGCGAAGTCGTGCTCCCCCAGCAGCCGCTCGGCGGCCTCGTTCATGGCGTCGACGTCGAGCGGCCAGTCGTGCCAGAGCACATGACTGCGCAGCAGCGGATCGACCCCGCCCGGATTGTCGGTGACCCGGTACGCGTACCGCCGCCAGACCGCCGAGAAACGGGCGTTGAAGCCGCTGGGCGCCTCCCTGAGGGCCCATACCCGCACATCCTTCGGCAGCCGCCCGGCAAGCCGCTTGAGCAGCTTGTCGTGGTGCGCACCCCAGACCTCCCGCGGCAGATCCACATGGGCCACCTGCCCCCGCGCATGCACCCCGGCATCGGTCCGCCCGGCCACGGTCAGCTCGTACGAGACGCCTCCGGACCGGGTGACGGTCCGCAGCGCGTCCTCGATCTCCCCCTGCACGGTCCGCCGCCCCCCGGCCTGCTTGGCCCACCCGGAGAACTCGGAGCCGTCGTAGGAGAGGTCGAGACGAACACGTACATAACCAGGCTCTACTTCGTCACTCACACAGAGATCCTCTCAAGAACCAAAGTGGGCCCGCTCCTCGAAAGGAACGGGCCCACTGAGCGCCCCGCAAGGGGCGCGGGGAACTGCGCGACCAGCCACCACGAACCCGCAGCCGCAACCGAACAGCCCCCGGCAGACGCTTACGCGTCCTTGGACTCCTCGGCGGCAGCGTCCTCGACCTCGTCGGCCTTGGTCGTGTCGACCTTGGTCTCCTCGGCAGCCGGAGCGGCAGCGGCCTCCGCGTCCTTGGCGGCACGCTTGGTGGCGGCCTCGGCCTCACCCGTAGCCTGCTGCGCGACCGTCAGCGCCTCGACCAGCTCGATGACAGCCATGGGCGCGTTGTCGCCACGGCGGTTACCGATCTTGGTGATGCGGGTGTAGCCACCCGGACGGTTCTCGTAGCGCGGGCCGATCTCGGTGAAGAGCGTGTGGACGACGCTCTTGTCCGTGATGACCTGCAGCACCTGGCGGCGGTTGTGAAGGTCGCCCTTCTTCGCCTTGGTCACCAGACGCTCGGCGTACGGCCGCAGACGGCGGGCCTTCGCCTCGGTGGTGGTGATACGGCCGTGCTCGAACAGCGACTTCGCGAGGTTCGCAAGAAGCAGCTTCTCGTGCGCGGCGCTGCCGCCCAGACGGGCACCCTTGGTGGGCTTCGGCATTGTTCTTCTCCTGTGTGTCTGCCCCGGCCGTATCAGGTACCGGGGTCAGGAACCCGATGAGCGGATGCTCACCGGCAACGACCGATCAGTACTGCTCGGTCTCCACGAAACCCGCGTCCGCGTCGTCGTCGGCGCCGAAGGCGTCGGCGGCGGCCGTGGGGTCGAATCCGGGCGGGCTGTCCTTCAGGGCCAGGCCCATACCGGCCAGCTTCGCCTTGACCTCGTCGATGGACTTCGCACCGAAGTTGCGGATGTCCAGGAGGTCGGCCTCGGAGCGCGCCACGAGCTCACCCACGGAGTGGATGCCCTCACGCTTGAGGCAGTTGTACGACCGAACGGTGAGCTCCAGCTCCTCGATCGGCAGCGCCAGGTCGGCGGCAAGGGCGGCGTCCGTGGGGGACGGGCCCATGTCGATGCCCTCGGCGTCGATGTTCAGCTCGCGGGCGAGACCGAACAGCTCGACCAGGGTCTTACCGGCGGAGGCCATGGCGTCACGCGGACGCATCGCCTGCTTGGTCTCGACGTCGACGATCAGCTTGTCGAAGTCGGTGCGCTGCTCGACACGGGTCGCCTCGACCTTGTACGTGACCTTCAGCACGGGGCTGTAGATGGAGTCGACCGGGATACGGCCGATCTCCTGGCCCACCTGCTTGTTCTGCACGGCGGAGACGTAACCACGGCCACGCTCGACCGTGAGCTCCATCTCCAGCTTGCCCTTGCCGTTGAGCGTGGCGAGGACCAGGTCGGGGTTGTGCACCTCGACACCGGCCGGGGGCGCGATGTCGGCGGCGGTGACGAGACCCGGGCCCTGCTTGCGCAGGTACATCACGACCGGCTCGTCGTGCTCCGAGGAGACGACCAGCTGCTTGATGTTGAGGATCAGGTCGGTGACGTCCTCCTTGACGCCCGGCACGGTGGTGAACTCGTGCAGAACGCCGTCGATGCGGATGGACGTGACCGCCGCACCCGGGATCGAGGAGAGGAGCGTACGACGCAGGGAGTTGCCGAGGGTGTAGCCGAAGCCCGGCTCCAGCGGCTCGATCACGAACCGGGAGCGGAACTCGTCGACGACCTCTTCGGTCAACGAGGGACGCTGAGCGATCAGCATGTGTGGATCAGATCCTTCATTCGTGGACGCCCGCTATTTGACGCCCGACGGAACCGCCCCCGGCAAAAGGGACGGGTACTGCAAGGGTACGGGCGATACGGCCCTTTTACGGAGCCGTACCGCCCGGAAAACCCTGAAGCAGCCGTGCGTCAGACGCGACGACGCTTCGGCGGACGGCAGCCGTTGTGCGGGGTGGGGGTGACGTCCTGGATGGAGCCGACCTCGAGGCCCGTGGCCTGGAGGGAACGGATCGCGGTCTCACGACCGGAACCCGGGCCCTTCACGAAGACGTCGACCTTGCGCATGCCGTGCTCCTGCGCGCGGCGGGCGGCCGACTCGGCGGCCATCTGCGCGGCGAAGGGGGTGGACTTGCGCGAGCCCTTGAAGCCGACGTGGCCGGCGGAGGCCCAGGAGATCACGTTGCCCGAGGGGTCCGTGATCGAGACGATCGTGTTGTTGAACGTGCTCTTGATGTGCGCGTGGCCGTGAGCGACGTTCTTCTTTTCCTTGCGGCGCACCTTCTTGGCAGCGCCCTGACGACCCTTGGGGGGCATCTACAAACTCCTACGGGGAGGTGGTCGGTCCTACAGCGAAGACCGCTGATGAAGCGTTGTCCGCTGAGGACTACTTCTTGCCCGGCTTCTTCTTGCCGGCGATGGCGCGACGCGGACCCTTGCGGGTACGGGCGTTGGTGCTGGTGCGCTGACCACGGACGGGCAGACCGCGACGGTGACGGAGACCCTGGTAGCAGCCGATCTCGACCTTGCGGCGGATGTCGGCCTGGATCTCGCGACGGAGGTCACCCTCGGTCTTGATGTTGTTGTCGACGTACTCGCGGATCGCGACGAGCTGCTCTTCGCTCAGGTCACGAACACGGGTGTTCGGGTCGATGCCCGTCTCCGCCAGCGTCTGCTGCGAAAGGGTCCGGCCGATGCCGAACACGTAGGTGAGGGCGACCTCCACGCGCTTTTCGCGCGGGATGTCAACACCGGAAACGCGTGCCATTCAATGGCTCCTGGTGATCTTCGGAGGTCTTCCACAGAACCGGTTCCCAGCCGCCGTACCAGGTACGAACTGGGTCCCCGGCCTCCGAACCGGGGGTGTCAGGCAAATGCTCGCCTGGGTCCTGCGTATGAACATATTCAGCTCGCGTCGCGCGAATCTCTGCGATATCGATGCAGAGGGATCGGTCGATCGTGCGTCAGCCCTGGCGCTGCTTGTGGCGCGGGTTCTCGCAGATGACCATGACCCGACCGTGACGGCGGATCACCCTGCACTTGTCGCAGATCTTCTTGACGCTCGGCTTGACCTTCATGGGATTGAGGTTCTCCGGGTCAGTGCCACCACCCCGCCGAAGCGGGATGCGGGCAAGATCTACTTGTAGCGGTAGACGATCCGGCCACGCGTCAGGTCGTACGGAGAGAGCTCCACCACGACCCGGTCGTCAGGGAGGATGCGGATGTAGTGCATACGCATCTTGCCGCTGATGTGTGCCAGGACCTGGTGGCCGTTCTGGAGCTCGACCTTGAACATGGCGTTCGGAAGAGACTCGACGACAGTGCCCTCGATCTCGATGGCACCTTGCTTCTTGGCCACGCTTCGCCCTTCGAATCGACTACCTTGATCGACTCCCGCCAGCGCATGAAGACATGCGGGTACACGAGAGCCGACGAGTCAGTCTACGTCAGCGCACTCGGAAAGACGAATCGAGGAAGAATGCCCCGCAGGGGAGATCATTAAGCGCGCCGAGCCTGCAGCGCCCCTTCAGGGGCAGGGGGAACTGCGCGACCAGCCCCCACCAACCCGCAGACCACATACGACCTAAGCCAGCGGATCCGGCGCGGCAGTAATTCCGTGCTCCGCCAGCTTGGCCTTGCCGCCATCAGGAGCCGTGAGCACCAGGGGGCCCTGCTCGGTCAGAGCGACGGAGTGCTCCCAGTGGGACGACCACGTACCGTCGATCGTGATGACCGTCCAGTCGTCGGAGAGGACCTCGGTCTTCGGGGTGCCGAGAGAAACCATCGGCTCGATCGCGAGGCAGAAGCCGGGAACCAGCTTCGGACCCTTCCCTCGGCGCTTCTCGACATAGTTCAGCAGATGCGGATCCATGTGCATCTCGGTACCGATGCCGTGACCGCCGTAGTCCTCGATGATCCCGTACTTGCCGCCGCCCGGCTTCGGCTGGCGGCGGATGTACGTCTCGATGGCCCTCGACACATCGACCAGCCGGTTGCCCTGCTTCATCGCCGCGATGCCGGCCCACATCGACTCTTCCGTGACCCGGGAGAGCTCGATCAGCTCGGGCGCGTGGCCGGAGCCGACGAAGGCGGTGTACGCCGCGTCGCCGTGCCAGCCGTCGATGATCGCGCCGCAGTCGATGGAGATGATGTCGCCGTCCTTCAGGACGACGTCGTCGGACGGGATGCCGTGGACGACGACCTCGTTGACGGAGGTGCAGATGGTCGCCGGAAAGCCGCCGTAGCCGAGGAAGTTCGGCTTGGCGTTGTGCTCGGCGAGTACCTTGCGCGCGACCTGGTCCAGGTCCTTGGTGGTGGCCCCGGGCACCGCGGCCTCACGAGTGGCCGCGTGGATGGCGGCGACGACCAGCCCCGCCTCACGCATCTTGGCGATCTGCTCGGGGGTCTTGATCTGCACCATGGATGGCCTGCGCTCTCCGTCACTCACGTCAACCGGTTACCTACACAACAGTACGGCCGTGACGCCCCGTCGGGTGCCACGGCCGTAACTGGCTGACGGCTACTTGCCGTCGTCCTCGCGCTTGAGGGCTTCCAGCGCCCGCTGCGTGACCTCGGCCACCGGGCCGAGGGACGAGATCGTGACGACCAGGCCCTGCGACTTGTAGTAGTCGATGATCGGCTCGGTCTGCGTGTGGTAGACCTCGAGCCGCGTGCGCACGGTCTCCTCGGAGTCGTCGTCACGCTGGTACAGCTCGCCGCCGCAGACGTCGCAGACGCCTTCCTTCTTGGCGGGGCTGTACGTCACGTGGAAGACGTGCGCCGAGTCGTTACGGCAGATGCGCCGGCCGGCGATCCGCTTGACGACCTCTTCCTCGGGGACTTCGAGGTCGAGAACGGCGTCCAGCTTGATGCCCTCGGTCTTGAGCAGCTCGTCCAGCGCCTCGGCCTGCGAGACGTTGCGCGGGAAACCGTCGAGCAGGAAGCCGTTCTCCGCGTCGGCCTGCTCCATGCGGTCCTTGGCCATCGCGATGGTGACCTCGTCGGGGACGAGGTTGCCGGCGTCCATGTAGGACTTCGCGAGTTTCCCGAGCTCCGTCTGCTGGCTGATGTTGGCGCGGAACAGGTCGCCCGTGGAGATGTGCGGGACGCGCAGCTTGTCGGCAAGGCGAGTGGCCTGCGTGCCCTTCCCTGCACCCGGCGGCCCGACGAGGACGATTCGCATCAGCGGAGGAACCCTTCGTAATTGCGCTGCTGAAGCTGGCTCTCAATCTGCTTCACCGTTTCGAGGCCAACACCCACGATGATCAGGATGCTGGTACCGCCGAACGGGAAGTTCTGGCTTGCCCCGAAGCCAACCAACGCCATCGTCGGTACGAGAGCGATCAGACCCAGATACAGCGAACCCGGCCAGGTGATCCGGTTGAGTACGTAGCTGAGGTACTCAGCGGTCGGTCGGCCAGCCCGGATGCCCGGGATGAAGCCACCATACTTCTTCATGTTGTCGGCGACTTCCTCGGGGTTGAAGGAGATCGCCACGTAGAAGAACGCGAAGAAAACGATCAGCAAGAAGTACGTGGTGACATAGACCGGGTGGTCACCCTTGGTCAGGTTGTTCTGGACCCAGGTCTTCCAGCCGGAATTGCCGCCCGAGAACTGAGCGATCAGGCTCGGGATGTAGAGCAGCGACGAGGCGAAGATCACGGGGATGACACCCGCCTGGTTGACCTTCAGCGGGATGTACGTGGACGTGCCTCCGTACGACCTGCGTCCGATCATGCGCTTCGCGTACTGCACGGGGATCCGCCGCTGGGCCTGCTCGACGAAGACCACCAGGCCGACCATCACCAGACCCACGGCGATCACGGTGCCGAACTCGATCCAGCCGCCGGCCAGCTTGCCCTGCAGCTTGATCGCCCAAAGGGCGCTCGGGAAGGTCGCGGCGATCGAGATGAACATCAGGATCGACATGCCGTTGCCGATGCCGCGGTCGGTGATGAGCTCACCGAGCCACATGACGACGCCGGTGCCGGCGGTCATGGTGACGACCATGGTGATGGTGGTGAAGATCGACTGGTCCGGAACGATCTGGCTGGCCACCGGGCAGCCGGTGAACAGCGCGCCGCTGCGGGCGGTGGCGACCAGACCGGTGCCCTGGAGGATGGCCAGCGCCACCGTCAGGTACCGGGTGTACTGCGTGATCTTCGCCGTGCCGGCCTGGCCCTCCTTCTTGAGGGCTTCGAGGCGCGGGATCACGACGGTCAGCAGCTGCAGGATGATGCTCGCCGTGATGTACGGCATGATGCCGAGCGCGAAGATCGTGATCTGCAGCAGCGCGCCGCCACTGAACATGTTGATCAGACTGAACAGGCCGCGGTTCGAGCTGGCCACATCCATGCACTGCTGGACGTTCTTGTAGTCGACGCCCGGGATCGGGATGTGTGTACCGACCCGGTACACCACGATGATGCCGAGCGTGAAGAGCAGTTTCTTGCGCAGGTCGGGCGTCCTGAACGCCCGGGCGAACGCGGTGAGCACGGTGCCTCCTGCGACCCCCGCGCAACTGCGTCAAGGGTGACGGTCTTGAGGTTCGACGGATACAAAAAGAAACAGTGCAGGCTACCTTACCGGCGGCACGGCTCCCCTTGGAACGACCGACCGGGGATACCCCATTGTGAGGTATCCCCGGTCGGGACTTCTTACGTCATCGAGACGTCCGAAAAACTCAGACGAGCTCGGTGACGGTGCCGCCGGCGGCGGTGATCTTCTCCTTGGCGGAGCCGGAGACGGCGTCGACCGTCACCTGCAGCGCCACGGAGATCTCGCCCTGGCCGAGGACCTTGACGAGGCTGTTCTTGCGAACGGCACCCTTGGCCACCAGACCCTCGACGGTGACCTCGCCACCCTCGGGGTAGAGCGCGGCCAGCTTGTCGAGGTTCACGACCTGGAACTCGGTCTTGAACGGGTTCTTGAAGCCCTTCAGCTTCGGGAGACGCATGTGGAGGGGCATCTGCCCACCCTCGAAGCGCTCCGGAACCTGGTAACGGGCCTTCGTGCCCTTGGTACCACGACCGGCCGTCTTACCCTTCGACGCCTCACCACGACCAACACGGGTCTTGGCGGTCTTGGCGCCCGGGGCGGGACGGAGGTTGTGGATCTTGAGCGGGTTGTTCTCCGCCATGATCAGTCGACCTCCTCGACCGTCACGAGGTGGCGGACGGTGTGCACCATGCCGCGGAACTCGGGGCGGTCCTCCTTGACGACCTGCGTGTTGATGCCCTTGAGACCAAGGGAGCGCAGGGTGTCGCGGTGGTTCTGCTTGCTGCCGATGTAGGACTTGACCTGCGTAATCTTGAGCTGCGCCATGATTACGCACCCGCCCCGGCACGCGCACGCAGCAGAGCCGCGGGGGCGACGTCCTCGAGCGGCAGACCACGGCGGGCCGCGATCTCCTCGGGACGCTGCAGACCCTTCAGGGCCTCCACGGTCGCGTGCACGATGTTGATCGCGTTGTCGGAGCCGAGCGACTTCGACAGCACGTCGTGGATACCGGCGCACTCGAGCACGGCACGCACCGGGCCACCGGCGATAACACCGGTACCGGGGGACGCGGGCTTGAGCAGCACGACGCCGGCAGCCTTCTCACCCTGGATGGGGTGCGGGATGGTGCCCTGGATACGGGGGACCTTGAAGAAGTGCTTCTTGGCCTCCTCAACACCCTTGGCGATGGCGGCCGGCACCTCCTTGGCCTTGCCGTAACCGACACCCACGGTGCCGTCACCGTCGCCCACCACGACCAGCGCGGTGAAGCTGAAGCGACGACCACCCTTCACAACCTTGGCGACACGGTTGATCGCGACGACACGCTCAACGTAAGCAGTCTTCTCGGCGGCGGCTGCGCCACCGTCACGACCCTTACGGTCCCGCCGCTCGCCGCCACCGGCACCGCCACCGCGGCGCTGGGGTCCAGCCATTGGATTACCTCTCTCTTTCCGCTAGCTACGAGCGGCTCAGAACTTGAGCCCGGCTTCGCGGGCGGCGTCCGCCAGGGCGGCGATGCGCCCGGCGTACTGGTTGCCACCACGGTCGAACACGACGGCCTCGACACCAGCGGCCTTGGCGCGCTCGGCGACCAGGGCACCGACCTGCTTGGCCTGCGTGGACTTGTCGCCCTCGCCACCGCGGATCGAGGTGTCCAGGGTGGACGCCGACGCAAGGGTGTGACCCTTGATGTCGTCGATCACCTGGGCCACGATGTGGCGGTTCGAGCGGGTAACGACCAGACGCGGACGCTCCGCCGTTCCGTTGATGTGCTTACGGATCCGGATGTGGCGGCGCTTGATCGCGGCGCGCTTGTAGGCGTCGCCCTTAAGGATCTTCTGTCCGTATGCCATGGCTTACTTACCCGCCTTTCCGACCTTGCGGCGGATGACTTCGCCCTCGTACTTGACGCCCTTGGCCTTGTACGGGTCGGGCTTGCGCAGCTTGCGGATGTTGGCCGCAACCTCGCCGACCTTCTGCTTGTCGATGCCCTCGACCGAGAACCGGGTGGGGGCCTCCACCTTGAAGGTGATGCCCTCGGGGGCCTCGACGGTGATCGGGTGGCTGTAGCCGAGAGCGAACTCCAGGTTCGAACCCTTGGCGGTCACTCGGTAACCGACACCGCTGATCTCGAGCTTCTTCACGTAACCCTGGGTCACGCCGGTGATCATGTTCGCCACCAGCGTGCGGGACAGGCCGTGCAGGGCCTTGTTCTGACGCTCGTCGTTGGGGCGGGTGACGTTGAGAACGCCGTCCTCACCCTTGGCGATGTCGATCGGCGCGGCAACGGTGTGGGTCAGCGTGCCCTTGGGGCCCTTGACCGAGACCGTACGGCCGTCGATGGTGACGTCCACGCCGGCGGGAACCGTGATGGGGAGCTTGCCAATACGCGACATAGCTTTTTCCTCCGTTCCCTTCCGCTACCAGACGTAGGCGAGGACTTCCCCACCCACGCCCTTCTTGCCGGCCTGCTTGTCGGTCAGAAGACCGTGCGACGTGGAGATGATCGCCACGCCGAGGCCACCGAGGACCTTGGGCAGGTTGGTGGACTTCGCGTACACCCGGAGACCGGGCTTGGAGATCCGCTTGATGCCCGCGATGGAGCGCTCACGGTTCGGGCCGAACTTCAGCTCGAGAACGAGGTTCTTGCCGACCTCGGCGTCCTCGATCTTCCAGCCCGTGATGAAGCCCTCCTGCTGGAGGATCTCCGCGATGTGCGACTTGATCTTCGATGCCGGCATCGACACGGAGTCGTGGTATGCCGAGTTCGCGTTCCGCAGACGCGTAAGCATGTCTGCGATCGGATCAGTCATGGTCATGAATTGGCCTTCGGCCTCTCTCGCCGGGGTTTCCAGGTGCCCATCCCTCTCCTCGATCCGAGACGAGGCGGGTGCGGTGCGGTGGACCTACGGCGTAGTAAGTCGTACGGGCGACCATCAGGCGCCCAACCCTCCAAGCCTAAGCCATGGAAGGGAGGGCGCCTGACACGCCCATTGCTTACCGAGAGCTTCGGGAATCCCTAAAAGTCGGGATTACCAGGAGCTCTTGGTCACGCCCGGCAGCTCGCCACGGTGAGCCATCTCACGAAGGCACACGCGGCACAGGCCGAACTTGCGGTACACGGAGTGGGGACGGCCGCAGCGCTGGCAGCGCGTGTAGCCACGCACGCCGAACTTGGGCTTGCGAGCAGCCTTCGCGATCAGAGCCTTCTTCGCCATCTCGCTCACGCCTCCTTGAAGGGGAAGCCGAGGTGACGAAGGAGCGCACGGCCCTCAGCGTCGTTGGTCGCCGTGGTCACCACGGTGATGTCCATACCCCGGACGCGGTCGATCTTGTCCTGGTCGATCTCGTGGAACATGACCTGCTCCGTGAGACCGAAGGTGTAGTTGCCACGGCCGTCGAACTGCTTGGGGGACAGACCACGGAAGTCGCGGATGCGCGGGAGCGCGAGCGACAGGGTGCGGTCCAGGAACTCCCACATGCGGTCGCCACGGAGCGTGACGTGGGCACCGATCGGCTGGCCCTCACGCAGCTTGAACTGCGCGATGGACTTGCGGGCCTTGGTGACGGCCGGCTTCTGACCGGTGATCGTGGTGAGGTCGCGGATGGCGCCCTCGATCAGCTTGGAGTCGCGGGCGGCGTCGCCCACACCCATGTTGACCACGATCTTGACGAGGCCGGGGATCTGCATGACGTTCTCGTACTTGAACTCGTCACGCAGCTTGCCCGCGATCTCCTCGCGGTACTTCGTCTTGAGACGCGGAGTGGTGGTGGTAGCCATCAGATGTCCTCACCCGTCCGCTTGGCAACGCGGATCTTGTTGCCCTCGTCGTCGAAGCGGTAACCGACACGCGTGACGACCTTGTTGCCGTCCTTCTCAACGACCAGCTGGACGTTGGAGACGTGGATCGGCGCCTCGGTCGTGACGATGCCGCCGGCCTGCGAACCGCTGGCGGTCGGACCGGCCTTGGTGTGCTTCTTGACCCGGTTGACACCCTCGACCAGGACACGCTCGTCGCGCGGGTAAGCGGCAATGACCTTGCCCTGCTTGCCCTTGTCCTTGCCGGTGATGACCTGGACCAGGTCGCCCTTCTTGATCTTCATGCTTACAGCACCTCCGGAGCCAGCGAGATGATCTTCATGAACTTCTTCTCGCGCAGCTCACGCCCGACCGGGCCGAAGATGCGGGTGCCGCGAGGGTCGCCGTCGTTCTTCAGAATGACGGCGGCGTTCTCGTCGAAGCGGATGTACGAGCCGTCCGGACGGCGGCGCTCCTTGACGGTGCGAACGATGACCGCCTTGACGACGTCACCCTTCTTCACGTTGCCACCGGGGATCGCGTCCTTGACGGTGGCGACGATGACGTCACCGATGCCCGCGTAGCGGCGACCGGAGCCACCGAGCACACGGATGCAAAGGATCTCCTTCGCACCAGTGTTGTCGGCGACACGAAGTCGCGACTCCTGCTGGATCACGTCTATCTCCTGTTTGTCTGCCGGTTCCCTCCGGGGGTTGGCCCGGAGAGCCTGGCGGAACCGTCCTGCCGGGATACCCCCGCAGGAATTACTTGCCGACCCGGCCGGGCCGCGGGGCGGCTCTCGCGACGAGCGCGAGTGCCTCACGCACCTCGGCCGGGCTTCCCGGCGGCGGCTCCGTAAGTCGTTTCACGGAGCTCGCCGGGCGGCGGTCTTTCTTCGATCGGGCGAAACCTCGCCGGGAGCGCCCGGCCGGGCCGGGGCCCAGGGGCGAGCCCCCGGCGGGGGCAGCGGGGGCGAACCCCCGCTTGATTACTTCGCCTTCTCGAGGATCTCGACGACGCGCCAGCGCTTCGTCGCGGACAGCGGCCGGGTCTCCGCGAGGAGGACACGGTCGCCGACACCCGCGGCGTTCTGCTCGTCGTGCGCCTTGAGCTTGCTCGTACGGCGGATGACCTTGCCGTACAGCGCGTGCTTCACGCGGTCCTCGACAGCGACGACGACGGTCTTGTCCATCTTGTCGCTGACGACGAGACCCTCACGGGTCTTGCGGGCGCCACGTGCCTCGGTCGTCTGCTCTTCAGTCACATTGCTCTCGCTCATCAGGCGTTCTCCACCGTTTCGATGCCCAGCTCACGCTCGCGCATCAGGGTGTAGATCCGCGCGATGTCCTTACGGACCGCCTTCAGGCGGCCGTGGTTCTCGAGCTGACCCGTCGCCGCCTGGAAGCGGAGGTTGAACAGCTCTTCCTTGGACTCGCGGAGCTTCGCGAGAAGCTCCTCGTTGCCCAGCTCGCGCAGCTCGGACGCCTTGGTACCGGCCGACATCACGCTTCACCTGCCTCGCGCTTGACGATCCGGCACTTCATCGGCAGCTTGTGAGCGGCACGAGTGAGGGCCTCACGCGCAATCTTCTCGTTGGGGTACGACAGCTCGAACATCACGCGTCCGGGCTTGACGTTGGCGATCCACCACTCCGGAGAACCCTTACCGGAACCCATGCGGGTCTCGGCAGGCTTCTTGGTGAGGGGACGGTCCGGGTAGATGTTGATCCAGACCTTGCCACCACGCTTGATGTGACGCGTCATGGCGATACGAGCGGCCTCGATCTGACGGTTCGTCACGTACGCCGGGGTGAGCGCCTGGATGCCGTACTCGCCGAACGCAACCTGCGTGCCGCCCTTGGCAGCGCCGGAGCGCTTCGGGTGGTGCTGCTTGCGGTGCTTGACCCTACGGGGGATCAGCATGTCGGTCAGGCCTCCGTTCCGGTGCTCTCAGCCGGAGCGGCGGCGGGAGCCTCGGCCTTGGGGGCCTCGGCGCCGGCAGCCTGCTGCGGCTTGCGACCGCGCCCGCCACGCTCGCCACCGCGGCCACCACGGGCCGGGCGGTCGGCGCCACCACGGGCCGGGCGGTTACCCGCACGGGCCGCAGCGTTCTCGGCGCGGACCTCGGCGATGTTCTTGACGTCGCCCTTGTAGATCCAGACCTTCACACCGATGCGGCCGAAGGTCGTCTTGGCCTCGAAGAAGCCGTAGTCCACGTTCGCGCGGAGCGTGTGCAGGGGCACACGGCCCTCGCGGTAGAACTCGGAGCGGGACATCTCGGCGCCACCGAGGCGGCCACCGCACTGGATCTTGATGCCCTTGGCGCCCGCCTTCATCGCCGACTGCATGCTCTTACGCATGGCGCGGCGGAAGGAGACGCGGGAGGAGAGCTGCTCGGCGACGGCCTGGGCCACCAGCTGAGCGTCCGTCTCCGGGTTCTTGACCTCGAGGATGTTCAGCTGGACCTGCTTGCCGGTCAGCTTCTCCAGGTCACCGCGGATGCGGTCGGCCTCGGCGCCGCGGCGGCCGATGACGATGCCCGGGCGCGCCGTGTGGATGTCCACACGGACGCGGTCACGGGTGCGCTCGATCTCAACCTTCGAGATGCCGGCGCGCTCCATGCCGGACGTCATCATCCGACGGATGGCGACGTCTTCCTTGACGTAGTCCTTGTACAGCTTGTCGGCGTACCACCGGGACTTGAAGTCCGTGGTGACACCGAGCCGGAACCCATGCGGGTTAACCTTCTGGCCCATTACCGGGTTCCTTCCTTGCTGCTGACGACCACGGTGATGTGGCTGGTCCGCTTGCGGATCCGGTAGGCACGGCCCTGGGCGCGCGGCCGGAACCGCTTCAGGGTCGGGCCCTCGTCGACGTACGCCTCGGAGATGAAGAGGCTGTCGGCGTCGGTGTGGTCGTAGTTGTGCGCGGCGTTGGCGATGGCGCTGTCGAGCACCTTGCCGACGGGCACGGAGGCTGCCTGCGGAGCGAATCGCAGAACAGCCTGAGCCTCCGTGGCATCCATGCCACGGATAAGGTCCACCACGCGGCGGGCCTTCATGGGCGTAACGCGGATGTACCGCGCCTGGGCCCTGGCTTCCATGGTTGTCCCTCTCAGTTACTTACGTGTCTGAATGCGATCCGCTTTAGCGGCGCTTCGACTTCCGGTCGTCCTTGACGTGGCCCCGGAAGGTGCGCGTCGGCGAGAACTCGCCGAGCTTGTGGCCGACCATCGACTCGGTGACGAACACCGGGATGTGGGTCTTGCCGTTGTGCACCGCGATCGTGTGGCCGAGCATGGCCGGGACGATCATCGAGCGACGGGACCAGGTCTTGATGACGTTCTTGGAACCGGCTTCGTTCTGAGCATCCACCTTCTTGGCGAGGTGCTCGTCGACGAAGGGCCCCTTCTTGAGACTGCGCGGCATCTAAACCCGCTCCTAGCGCTTCTTGTTCGTCTTGCGGCGGCGGACGATGTACTTGTTCGACGCCTTCTTGGGCGAACGAGTACGACCTTCCTTCTGACCCCAGGGGCTGACCGGGTGGCGACCACCGGAGGTCTTGCCCTCACCACCACCGTGGGGGTGGTCAACCGGGTTCATCGCCACACCGCGAACGGTCGGGCGGACGCCCAGCCAGCGCTTGCGGCCGGCCTTGCCCCAGTTGATGTTGCTCTGCTCGGCGTTGCCGACCTCGCCGACCGTGGCGCGGCAGCGCTGGTCGACCAGGCGGATCTCACCGGACGGCATGCGGAGGTGGGCCATCGAGCCCTCCTTCGCGAGCAGCTGCACGGAGGCACCGGCGGAGCGGGCGAACTTGGCACCGCCGCCCGGACGAAGCTCCACGGAGTGGATCGTCGTACCGACCGGGATGTTGCGCAGCGCCAGGTTGTTGCCGGGCTTGATGTCGGCGCCCGGACCGTTCTCGATCCGGTCGCCCTGGGTCAGACCCTTCGGCGCCAGGATGTAGCGCTTCTCGCCGTCCGCGTAGTGGAGCAGCGCGATGCGCGCGGTGCGGTTGGGGTCGTACTCGATGTGCGCGACCTTCGCCGGCACGCCGTCCTTGTCGTGACGACGGAAGTCGATCACTCGGTAGGCGCGCTTGTGTCCGCCACCCTGGTGGCGAACGGTCACACGACCGGCGTTGTTACGGCCGCCCTTGCTGTGCAGCGGGCGGACCAGCGACTTCTCCGGCGTGGACCGCGTGACCTCGACGAAGTCGGCGACGCTGGAGCCACGGCGGCCCGGCGTAGTCGGCTTGTACTTGCGGATTCCCATTTCTCAGTCCTCGTCCGATATCGGACGATCCGACCCGCTTACGCGGTCGGACCGCCGAAGATGTCGATACGGTCGCCCTCGGCGAGGGTCACGATCGCGCGCTTGGTGGCCGCACGCTGGCCGAAGCCGGTGCGGGTCCGCTTGCGCTTGCCGATGCGGTTGATCGTGTTGACCCCGGTGACCTTGACCGAGAAGACCGCCTGGACGGCCTGCTTGATCTGGGTCTTGTTGGCACTCGGGTCGACGATGAACGTGTACTTGTTCTCGTCGAGAAGCGCGTAGCTCTTCTCGGAGACGACCGGCTTGAGCAGCACGTCACGGGGGTCCGTGTACGACTTGCTCAGCGGGGTCTCGACGGTGTTCTTGCCCTCGGCGGCGTGGCGGCGCGCCTTGGCGACGCGCGCGGCCTTGGCGGCCTTGGCAGCCTTGGAGGCAATGCTCGGGTGACGCGTAGCCATCAGGCTTCGCTCCCTTCGGTGTCAGCGGCCTTGGGGCCAGACACGAAGGACTCGAAAGCGGCCTGGGTGAAGACCACGTCGTCCGAGACGAGAACGTCGTACGTGTTCAGCTGGCCCGGCTCCAGGATGTGGACCTGGGGCAGGTTGCGGGCGGACAGCCACGCGGCCTCGTCGGCGCGCTCGACGACCAGGAGCAGGTTCTTCCGCTCCGAGATCTTGCCGAACAGCGTCCGGGCGGCCTTCGTCGACGGGTTCTCACCCTCGACGACGCCGGAGACGACGTGGATGCGGTTGTGGCGGGCCCGGTCGGTGAGGGCGTGACGCAGCGCGGCAGCCTTCATCTTCTTCGGGGTCCGCTGCGAGTAGTCACGCGGCACGGGACCGTGCACGACGCCACCACCGGCGAACTGCGGGGCGCGGGTCGAGCCCTGACGGGCGCGGCCGGTGCCCTTCTGGCGGTACGGCTTCTTGCCGCCACCGCGAACCTCGCCACGGGTCTTGGTCTTGTGCGTGCCCTGACGGGCCGCGGCCAGCTGCGCGACGACGACCTGGTGGATCAGCGGGATGCTGACCTTCTCGACGTCGAAGATCTCCGCGGGGAGCTCGACGGAACCGGCCTTGTCGCCCGCCGGCGAAAGGATGTCAACAGTGCTCATCGGTTACCTCAGGCCCCCTTGGCCGCGGTGCGGACCAGGACGAGGCCGCCGTTCGGACCAGGAACCGCGCCCTTGATGAGCAGCAGGCCCTTCTCCGCGTCAACGGCGTGGACGGTCAGGTTCTGGGTGGTGACCCGCTCGTTGCCCATGCGACCCGCCATGCGGAGGCCCTTGAACACACGGCCCGGGGTGGCGCAGCCACCGATGGAACCGGGAGAGCGGTGCTTGCGCTGGGTGCCGTGACCGGCGCCGAGGCCACCGAAGTTGTGGCGCTTCATGACACCGGCGAAGCCCTTGCCCTTGCTCTTGCCGGTGACGTCGACCTTGACGCCGGCCTCGAACACCTCGGCGGTGATCTCCTGGCCGAGGGTGTACTCGCTGGCGTCAGCGGTACGGATCTCGACGAGGTGGCGGCGGGGGGTGACGTCGGCCTTGGCGAAGTGGCCCTTGAGGGGCTTGTTCACCTTGCGCGGGTCGATCTCGCCGAAGGCGATCTGAACCGACTCGTAGCCGTCGCTGTCGTTCGTACGCACCTGGGTGACGACGTTCGGGCCGGCCTTGACGACGGTGACCGGAACAACACGGTTGTTCTCGTCCCACACCTGCGTCATGCCGAGCTTCTCGCCCAGGATGCCCTTGATCTGCTTAGCCATTCTCAGATCACCGACCCTCAGAGCTTGATCTCGATGTCGACACCGGCCGGGAGGTCGAGTCGCATCAGAGAGTCAACGGTCTTGGGCGTCGGGTCGAGGATGTCGATCAGGCGCTTGTGCGTGCGCATCTCGAAGTGCTCGCGCGAGTCCTTGTACTTGTGCGGCGACTTGATGACGCAGTACACGTTCTTCTCAGTGGGCAGCGGCACCGGGCCCGCGACCGACGCACCAGTACGGGTCACCGTCTCGACGATCTTCTTCGCCGAGGAGTCGATGACCTCGTGGTCGTAGGCCTTGAGCCGGATGCGGATCTTCTGTCCCGCCATGGCTACTCAGTAGTCCTTTGTCTCTTCACGCTCTGGAACCCGGTCCTCCACGCTCCTCGCCGACCCACGCGGTCGGGCGTGTCGCGCTTTCACTGACACAGATGTCCCTTGTTCGAACATCCCTTGCCTGGGAAAGAGGTTCACCCGGGTGCCTGGCCAGTGCCGCACTGACACTTCCCGGAAGATTCCCGTACGTCCGCCCCAGTGCTGCCTTACGGCAGTTAGGGCGACGAGTACTGTGGGACTCGCTTCCGGTCCTCCCGGCGGGAGGCGCGCAGCATCAACACTCGACCGAGCAACTCCGACAGTCTGCCATACGGGGCAGGGGCCTGGCCAATCGAGCCGGAGAGAATACCCCCGGGGTGACGCAGGTCAAACCCGCACCCTTGACGCGCCGCGGACGCCCCCGGGACGAACCCTGTCCGGAGCCCCTCTCGCGTTCATCTCCATGAACACGAACCAAGCACCCAACTGTTGACGCGTCCATAGCAAGCGCATCGCGTGTGTCAGCCTGCCGTCCGGCGCGCTCGTCGCGCTGTCCGGCACGCAGTACTCGTCGCCGATCACGATCCCGGCCGGCAACAACGGCACCGCGGGCGCCCGCACCACCCTGTCCGCCTACCGGGCGACACCCCGGTGCTCAACTTCTCTGCACAGAGCGAGAGTTCGTCGAACCGCGGGCTCGGGCTGAACGCGAACCACTGGCACGTCCACGGCCTCACCGTCGAGCGCACGGCAACGGCGTACAACCGCGACACCGGCCTGCGGCTGGGCCGGCTCGAACGACAAGACCGTCGGTGACGCCGACGGCCGACCAGTTCTGGACGGGCACCAACGGCTCCCGCTGCTGTGACGCCGTGACCAGGGGCTTCTGACTCCCCTGGGGCTTCCCCCACCCCGATACACCGGCTTGCCGGATGGTCCGGGGGAAGCCGCTCCGGCCACGGTGGTGACACAGCCCGCAGCCACCGGAGGGACCACTCGTGCGCATCGTCACGGCCACCGCCGTCATCCTGACCCTGGCGGCGGGAGCCGCACCGGCCACCGCGGCCGACGCCGGCACATCCACTACGGACGGCCTGTGGCGCATGGACGGCTACGGCACCGTCCTCGCCCTCGGCCACGGGGTCTACCAGGAGTACCAGACCACCGCGGTGAGCTGCCTCAAGGGCGACACCGCGCGGCAGACCGGCCCGGGGACGTACGCGGCGGACGGCGTCGTGCTGACCGTACGCGGGGGCCGGGACCAGGATCACGCCCGGCTTTCGGCGGACAGTTCCGTGGGCCACCGTCAGCTGCATCGGATCGCGGCACTGCCCGGACGGTGCACCCGGCCGACGCCCAGGGACCCCCGTACTGCCTTCGACGTCTTCTGGCAGTCCTTCGAGGAGAACTACCCGTTCTTCGCCGCCAAGGGCATCGACTGGCACGCGGTACGCGACCGCTACCGCCCGTGGATCCACAAGGACACGAGCCGCTCTCGGCTCTTCGACGTCTTCAGCCGGATGGTCGCCCCGCTCCACGACGCCCATGTCGCCGTACAGGACGGCGACCACGTCTTCGCCCAGGCCCGCCCCGGCACCGAGGCACCCACGGAACAACTGGACGCCAGGGTCAAGGAGTTCACCGTCAAGCGCGATCTCGCTCGGGCTCCCTACCGGCGGGACTTCGCTGCCGGGCGCATCACCTACGCCGACCTGCCCGACAACGGCCCCGGCTACCTGCGCATCTCCGGCTTCGGCGGCTACACGACCGCCGACCACGGCTCGTACGCGGCCAACCTTGCCGAGCTCGACAAGGCGCTCGACACCGTCCTCACCGCGGAGCGCACCCGGCGCCTGCCGGGCCTGATCATCGACCTGCGCATCAACGGCGGCGGCTCCGACGCCCTCGGCATCCACATCGCAGAGCGCCTCACCGACCGCCCGTACATCGCCTACGCCAAGCGCGCCCGCAACGACCCGGCCGACCCGACCCACCACACCCGCCCCGAGCCCGTACACGTGGTCCCCGCCCACGCGCCCCGCTACACCGGCCCCGTCGCCGTCCTGACCGGCGGCTCCACGGTGAGCGCGGGTGAGACCTTCACCCAGGCCCTCCTGGACCGCCCGGGCAGGACGACACGCATCGGCCAACCCACACAGGGCGTCTTCTCGGACGTCATGTCCCGCAAGCTCCCGAACGGCATGACCGCCTGGCTCCCCAACGAGGAGTTCCTGACCCACGAGGGCCACACCTTCGACGGCACGGGCATCCCACCCCAGCTCACCGAGCCGGTCTTCACAAAGGAAGAGTTCGCACAGGACAGGGACTCGGCATTCGACCGAGCGGTGAACGAACTGGACCGCTGATCAGGGTGCGCGGAATCCGCTTCGGTGCGGCAGCGTCCCTCAAGGGGCGCGGGGAACTGCGCGACCAGCCCCCACCGGCCTGCAGCCGACCGACGCCCCATCGCGGCACCCCTGCGGAGCTACACCGTGCGCAACCGCGCAAACGACATATCCAGCCCCCGCTTCAGCACCCGCGCCACAGGCCGCTCCACCACCCGATGCACAACCCAACTCAGCACCAGAAACCCGCCGATGACAACGGCAACCAGCAACCGCGGATCCATGGCGTCCCGAAGCTGCCCGATCACCGTCGTTCCGGCCACGTAGTGGATCAGATACAGCGGATACGTCAGGCTCCCCGCCGTGACCAGCCACTTCCACCGGACGCGATCCGTCGCACCGAGCGCGATCGCGACCATCACGAGCAGGAACACGGTGTAGATCACCACGCTCCCCCGCCACCCGGAGACATGCTCGGTGCCGTCGATCCTCAGGCCCAGCTGCCGCTGCCCCATCAGCCACGCCATCCCGAGGATTCCCCACAGCAGCAGGTCCTGGCCGAAGCGGTGCATGAGGTAGAGGGCAAGGCCCGCGATGAAGAACCAGGCGCCCTCCGGGTCGGCGGCCAGCGTCATGAGGTGGAACTCCGAGACCGGGGCGAGCATCGCGGCCGCACCCCACACACAGCAGAAGATCACGACCTTGCGGTACGTCAGCCCGGTGGCGACGACGACCATGAAGAGCAGATAGAAGCGCAGCTCCGACCAGAGCGTCCAGTAGACGCGGTCGACATTCTCCACGCCCGAACCCGACTGCAGCATCGTGAAGTTGAGCAGGATGTCGCGCAGCTTCAGCCGGTCCCAGATCCCCGGCCCCGGCGCCACCACCAGCACGGCCGTGGTGAAGGCGATCCCGAACCAGTAGGCCGGGTACAGGCGGATCACCCGGGAGACGAAGAAGTCCCGCGGGGTGCGCCCCCAGCAGGACATGCAGATCACGAAGCCGCTGATCACGAAGAAGATCTCGACGCCGATCCAGCCGTAGGCGGCGAAGTGGAAGACCGTCGGCATGGTGTCGGACACCGGCCGGCCCCAGATGGCGTTGCCCGGCTGGTCGACGCGCCAGCTGCCGACGTAGTGGTGCACGGCCACCATGAGGGCGGCGACGAGACGGATGCCGTCGATGGCGTACAGGCGGGGACGCTCGCGGCGGAGTGGGGCCGCCTGACGGCGTACCTGCACCGTCCGCAGCTGTTGCGTCGGCCGGTCGACCATCGTGGACATCAACGACCATCCCTGTGTCTTGCCTGTTCCGACCCCTCACGCTAGGGGGTCATCACCGCCCCGCAGTGAGCAGACAAGAACATTCGGGGCATCGGAAACGGGGAGTTGGCCCAACCCTCCACGAGAGGTCCTGCAAGGTTCGCCGAGACTTCACCGTGCGACCGTCGCCCCCGGACGGCGGGGCAGGCGCGGAGGCAAGCGAAGGGGCCCGTACGACCGAAGTCGTACGGGCCCCTTCAGGAGCTCGCGCTGGAGCTACCAGGTCAGATCAGCAAGCTCACTTGTTGATCTTGGTGACCTGGCCGGCGCCCACGGTCCGGCCACCCTCACGGATGGCGAACTTCAGGCCCTCTTCCATGGCGATGGGCTGGATGAGCTCGACCTTCATCTCAGTGTTGTCGCCGGGCATGACCATCTCGGTGCCCTCGGGGAGGGTCACAACACCGGTCACGTCAGTCGTACGGAAGTAGAACTGCGGACGGTAGTTGTTGAAGAACGGCGTGTGACGGCCACCCTCGTCCTTGGACAGGATGTAGGCCTGCGCCTCGAACTCGGTGTGCGGGGTGACCGAGCCCGGCTTGATGATGACCTGGCCGCGCTCGACGTCCTCGCGCTTGATGCCGCGGAGCAGCAGACCGACGTTCTCACCGGCCTGACCCTCGTCGAGCAGCTTGCGGAACATCTCGATGCCGGTGACCGTGGTGGTGGTCTTCTCGGTCTTGATGCCGATGATGTCGACGGTCTCGTTGACCTTCAGGACACCACGCTCGATACGGCCGGTGACGACCGTACCGCGACCGGTGATCGTGAAGACGTCCTCGATCGGCATCAGGAACGGCTTGTCGACGTCGCGCTCCGGCTCCGGGATCGCGGTGTCGACGGCGGCCATCAGGTCCAGGACCGACTGGCCCCACTCCTTGTCGCCCTCGAGCGCCTTGAGCGCGGAGACCTTGACGACCGGAACGTCGTCGCCCGGGAACTCGTACTCGGAGAGCAGCTCACGGACCTCGAGCTCGACGAGCTCCAGGATCTCCTCGTCGTCCACCATGTCGGCCTTGTTCAGGGCGACGACGATGTACGGAACGCCGACCTGGCGGGCCAGGAGCACGTGCTCCTTGGTCTGCGGCATCGGGCCGTCGGTGGCGGCGACAACGAGGATGGCGCCGTCCATCTGCGCCGCACCCGTGATCATGTTCTTGATGTAGTCCGCGTGACCGGGGCAGTCGACGTGGGCGTAGTGACGGGTCTCCGTCTGGTACTCGACGTGCGCGATGGAGATGGTGATACCGCGCTGGCGCTCCTCGGGAGCCTTGTCGATCTGGTCGAACGCCGAGGCCTCGTTCAGGTCCGGGAACGCGTCGTGCAGCACCTTGGTAATGGCGGCCGTGAGGGTCGTCTTACCGTGGTCGATGTGACCGATGGTGCCGATGTTGACGTGCGGCTTAGTCCGCTCGAACTTCGCCTTCGCCACTGGGGTCCTCCTGTGGAGTGGTTCTGTACGCCTTACTTCAACGGCGCCAGGTGATCTTTGCTGTCAAATCCCGGGCCCTGGGCCATTCCGCCACGAATGTGGAGGAACGACCCGTGAGGCTCCAGGGTCAAGCCTAAGGCGTGTGAACGCAGTGCGTTAAACGCAGGTGCGTTACTCGCCCTTGGCCTTCGCGATGATCTCCTCGGCGACGTTCCGCGGAACCTCGGCGTAGGAGTCGAACTGCATGGAGTAGCTCGCACGGCCGGACGTCTTGCTGCGCAGGTCGCCGACGTAGCCGAACATCTCCGAGAGGGGCACGAGGCCCTTCACGACGCGGGCACCGGCCCGCTCCTCCATGGCCTGGATCTGGCCACGGCGGGAGTTGATGTCGCCGATGACCTCACCCATGTAGTCCTCGGGCGTGGTGACCTCGACGGCCATCATCGGCTCGAGCAGCACGGGGCTGGCCTTGCGCGCGGCCTCCTTGAAGGCCTGCGAGCCGGCGATCTTGAAGGCGAGCTCGGAGGAGTCGACCTCGTGGTAGCCACCGTCGATGAGCGTGACGCGGACGCCCGTCATCTCGTAGCCCGCGAGGATGCCGAACTGCATGGCCTCCTGCGCACCGGCGTCCACCGAAGGGATGTACTCCTTCGGGATGCGGCCACCGGTCACCTTGTTCACGAACTCGTACGAGGCGTCGCCGCCCTCGATGGGCTCGATCGCGATCTGCACCTTGGCGAACTGACCGGTACCACCGGTCTGCTTCTTGTGGGTGTAGTCCACGCGCTCGACGGCCTTGCGGATCGTCTCGCGGTAGGCGACCTGCGGCTTGCCGACGTTGGCCTCGACCTTGAACTCACGGCGCATACGGTCGACCAGCACCTCGAGGTGCAGCTCACCCATGCCGCCGATGATGGTCTGGCCGGTCTCCTCGTCCGAGTGGACCTGGAAGGACGGGTCCTCCTCGGCCAGGCGCTGGATCGCGACGCCCAGCTTCTCCTGGTCGCCCTTCGACTTGGGCTCGATGGCGACCTGGATGACCGGCGCCGGGAAGTCCATGGACTCCAGGATCACCGGGGCCTTGTCGTCGCACAGCGTCTCACCGGTCGTGGTCTGCTTCAGACCCATGACGGCGATGATGTCGCCGGCGCCCACCGCGTCGATCTCCTCACGCTTGTTCGCGTGCATGCGGTAGATCTTGCCGATGCGCTCCTTCTTGCCCTTGACGGAGTTCAGCACGGCAGTGCCGGACTCCAGGCGGCCCGAGTAGACCCGGACGAAGGTGAGCTTGCCGAGGTGCGGGTCGCTCATGATCTTGAACGCCAGCGCGGACAGCGGCTCGTCGTCGGACGGCTTGCGCTTGACGACCTCCTCCGGGTCGTTCACGGCGTGGCCCTCGATGGCCTCGACGTCGAGCGGGGAGGGGAGGTAGCGCACGACCGCGTCGAGCAGGGGCTGGACGCCCTTGTTCTTGAACGCGGTGCCGCAGAACACCGGGGTGACCGTGGTGTCCTGGGACTTGCCGGACGCGATGGTGATACGACGGATCGCGGCGTACAGCTGCTCCACGGAAGGCTCTTCGCCCTCCAGGTACAGCTCCATGATCTCTTCGTCGTTCTCGGCGACGGTCTCGACCAGCTTGCCGCGGTACTCCTCGGCAGCCTCGGCGTGCGTGGCCGGGATGTCGACGATGTCGTACATCTCGCCCTTGGTGGCCTCGGCGGACCACACGAACGCCTTCATCGTGACCAGGTCGACGACGCCCTTGAAGTCGGCCTCGGCACCGATCGGGAGCTGCATGACGATCGGCTGAGCGCCGAGGCGGTCAGAGATCATGTCGACGCAGCGGTGGAACTCGGCACCGGTCCGGTCGAGCTTGTTGACGAAGCAGATGCGGGGGACGCCGTAGCGGTCCGCCTGACGCCACACCGTCTCGGACTGGGGCTCAACGCCGGCGACGCCGTCGAACACCGTCACGGCACCGTCGAGCACGCGCAGGGAACGCTCCACCTCGACGGTGAAGTCGACGTGGCCCGGCGTGTCGATGATGTTGATGGTGTGGTCGACGTCTTCCAGCGGCCAGTGACAGGTGGTGGCAGCAGAGGTGATCGTGATGCCACGCTCCTGCTCCTGCTCCATCCAGTCCATGGTGGCAGCGCCGTCGTGGACCTCACCGATCTTGTAAGACACACCGGTGTAGAACAGGATCCGCTCGGTGGTGGTCGTCTTGCCCGCGTCGATGTGGGCCATGATCCCAATGTTGCGGACCTTGGCCAGGTCAAGTGAAGTGGTAGCCATAAGGCTTCAGTCTTCTCTCGGTCTCGATGTGGGTAGCGACTACCAGCGGTAGTGCGCGAAGGCCTTGTTGGACTCGGCCATCTTGTGCGTGTCCTCGCGCTTCTTCACAGCGGCACCAAGGCCGTTGGAGGCGTCGAGAAGCTCGTTGAGCAGACGCTCGGTCATGGTCTTCTCGCGACGGGCGCGGGAGTAACCGACCAGCCAGCGCAGCGCGAGCGTGTTGGCGCGACCGGGCTTGACCTCGATCGGAACCTGGTACGTCGCACCACCGACACGGCGGGACTTGACCTCGAGGGTCGGCTTGATGTTCTCCAGCGCGCGCTTCAGCGTGATGATCGGGTCGTTGCCCGTCTTCTCACGCAGACCCTCCATGGCGCCGTAGACGATGCGCTCGGCGGTGGAGCGCTTGCCGTTCAGCAGCACCTTGTTGATGAGCGACGTGACCAGAGGGGAACCGTAGACCGGGTCGATGATGACCGGGCGCTTCGGGGCGGGGCCCTTACGAGGCATTTCTACTTCTCCTTCTTGGCGCCGTAGCGGGAACGGGCCTGCTTGCGGTTCTTGACACCCTGGGTGTCGAGGGAGCCACGGATGATCTTGTAGCGAACACCCGGCAGGTCCTTCACACGGCCGCCGCGCACGAGCACGATGGAGTGCTCCTGCAGGTTGTGTCCCTCACCCGGAATGTAAGCGGTGACCTCGATCCCGCTGGTCAGACGCACACGCGCGACCTTACGCAGGGCCGAGTTCGGCTTCTTCGGGGTGGTCGTGAACACACGCGTGCAGACGCCACGACGCTGAGGGGAACCCTCGAGTGCGGGCGTCTTGTTCTTCTCGACCTTGTCCTGCCGGCCCTTACGGACCAGCTGCTGGATCGTAGGCACTACTTCTCCGGTTTCTGTGTGCCGATGGGTACAGCTAACCTGGAACGTCGCCGACCCACGCGGTCGGGTGTGTCGAATCCGGCAGACTCTCGCCGCGAAGCGAAAAGGGCGCAGATCACGGTGGCCAATGACGGCTCGCTATGCGGTTGAAGGCACGCACGAGAGCCAGGGCACACCCCAGGCACAAGGTCTGAGCGTACCTACCTCATACGCTGCGGTCAAAACAAATGGGCCGCGCCCGCATCGCCATGCAAAGCATGTCAAGACCCTACGCCGTGCATGATCTTCGATTTCACGTTCCAGACACCTCGAACAGCTACATCATCGCAGCTCACCGCGTGTCACGCAGAGGCCAGAGCCGCCGCGACGAGGATCGTGATGATCAGCGCCCATCCGGCGACCGACAGCCAGCCCAGGACCAGCCCGGTCATGGCGAAGCCCTCGCCGCGCTCGCCGGTGCGCTGCATTTCGCTGCGGGCGGAGTGACCGAGGACGACCGCGGGGATCCCGGTGAGCCCGCCGGTGAAGAACGTGAGGATCCCGCAGACCATGGAGCCGACCGCCTTGCCGTTCGTCGGCGGCAGGACCGGCAGAAAGGTCGCGGGCACGGGCCCAGCGGCCTGATTGACCGGCACAGGGCCCTGCGGCAGATCAGCGACCAGGAGGGCCAGCTCCCCCACCGTACGAGCCGCGTACGCCCGCGCCACCCGCCGGTCGAACTCCCCCTTCTCCAGCCGCCCCTCTGCGTACCCCGCCCGCAGCACGTCCACGGCCCGCTCGCGGTCGGCGTGGGAGGCGAGCATGGACGGCGCGGTCTGCGCCTGCCAGAAGCCCTGGACCGGCGGCGAGCCCCCCTGCCACGCCTGCGGCACGCCCCGCTGCCCCTGCTGCCAGGGCCGCAGGGGTACGTCCTGCCCCGACTGCGGGACATCCTGCCCCCGCTGCGAGTCCCCCTGCCCCGACTGCCAGGGCTGCCACGACGGATTGGACACGAGTACCTCCCCGAACCCCCGAGTCCTTCCATGATGCGCCGAAAGAGCATTTCCGGCACAGCCCATCGCTCGGTCGTCCTCATGACGCCGAAGGGCGGCCACCCCCAACGGGGGTGACCGCCCTTCAGCTCAAGCGATCGCTCGCCTACTGGTTGTACGGACCGTAGTCGTAGTCCTCCAGCGGAACGGCCTGGCCGGAGCCCGTGCCGAACGGCGAGTAGTCGATGTCGTCGTAGCCGACGGCCGAGTACATCGCGGCCTTGGCCTCCTCGGTCGGCTCGACCCGGATGTTGCGGTAGCGGGACAGGCCCGTACCGGCCGGGATGAGCTTACCGATGATGACGTTCTCCTTGAGGCCGATCAGGGAGTCGGACTTGGCGTTGATCGCCGCGTCCGTGAGGACCCTGGTCGTCTCCTGGAAGGACGCCGCCGACAGCCACGACTCGGTCGCCAGCGAGGCCTTGGTGATACCCATCAGCTGCGGACGGCCGGAGGCCGGGTGGCCGCCTTCCTGGACCACACGACGGTTCTCGACCTCGAACTTCGAGCGCTCGACCAGCTCGCCGGGCAGCAGCTCGGCGTCGCCGGACTCGATGATCGTCACACGGCGCAGCATCTGCCGGATGATGATCTCGATGTGCTTGTCGTGGATCGACACACCCTGCGAGTTGTAGACCTTCTGGACCTCGCCGACCAGGTGGACCTGGACGGCACGCTGGCCCAGGATGCGCAGCACGTCGTGCGGGTTGGTGGCACCCACGGTGAGCTTCTGGCCCACCTCGACGTGCTCGCCCTCGCTGACCAGGAGTCGGGCACGCTTCGAGATCGGGTACGCCGTCTCGTCGCTGCCGTCGTCCGGGGTGACGACGATCTTCTTGGTCTTCTCGGTCTCCTCGATCCGGACGCGGCCGGAGGCCTCGGAGATCGGGGCGACACCCTTCGGGGTACGGGCCTCGAAGAGCTCGACGACACGCGGCAGACCCTGGGTGATGTCGTCACCGGCCACACCACCGGTGTGGAAGGTACGCATCGTCAGCTGGGTACCGGGCTCACCGATGGACTGGGCGGCGATGATGCCGACCGCCTCACCGATGTCGACCAGCTTGCCGGTGGCCAGCGAGCGGCCGTAGCACATGGCGCAGGTGCCGACCTGGGACTCGCAGGTCAGGATCGAGCGGGTCTTGACCTCCTCGACACCGTGGTGCACCAGCTGGTCGATGAGCACGTCGCCCAGGTCCACGTTGGCCGGCGCGATCACCTTGCCGTCGATGACGACGTCCTCGGCGAGCATGCGGGCGTAGACGCTGGTCTCGACGTCGTCCGCCTTGCGCAGCACACCGTCGGCGCCGCGGTTGGCGATCCGCAGCTTCAGACCGCGCTCGGTGCCGCAGTCCTCCTCGCGGATGATGACGTCCTGCGAGACGTCCACCAGACGACGGGTCAGGTAACCCGAGTCGGCGGTACGCAGAGCGGTGTCCGCCAGACCCTTACGGGCACCGTGCGTGGAGATGAAGTACTCCAGCACGGACAGACCCTCACGGAACGACGCCTTGATCGGACGCGGGATCGTCTCGTTCTTCGCGTTCGACACCAGACCACGCATACCGGCGATCTGACGCATCTGCATCATGTTGCCTCGTGCACCCGAGTTCACCATCATGAAGATCGGGTTGGTCTTCGGGAAGTTGTCGTTCATCGCCTCGGCGACCTCGTTGGTCGCCTTGGTCCAGATCGCGATGAGCTCCTGCGTGCGCTCGTCCTTGGTGATCAGACCGCGCTCGTACTGCTTCTGGACCTTCTCGTCCTGCGCCTCGTAGCCCTTGACGATCTCCTTCTTCGCCTCGGGAACGACGACGTCGGAGATGGCCACGGTGACGCCGGAACGGGTCGCCCAGTAGAAGCCGGCCGCCTTCAGGTTGTCGAGCGTCGCCGCCACGATGACCTTGGGGTAGCGCTCGGCGAGGTCGTTGACGATCTCGGAGAGCTGCTTCTTGCCGACCTCGTAGTCGACGAACGGGTAGTCCTCGGGCAGCAGCTCGTTGAAGAGCGCACGGCCCAGGGTCGTCCGCAGGCGGAAGGTGTCACCCTGCTGCCACTCCGGCTCGCCCTCCTCCTGCGCCGGCGGGGTCCAGCCGCGCGGCGGGATGGTGCCCACCGGGAAGCGGATGTCCACGCGCGACTGCAGCGAGAGCTCGCCGGCGTCGAACGCCATGATCGCCTCGGCGACGGACGCGAAGGAACGCTCCTCGCCCTTGACGTTGCGCATCTCGCCGTCGGTGGTGAGGAAGAACAGACCGAGGACCATGTCCTGGGTCGGCATCGTCACCGGACGGCCGTCGGCGGGCTTGAGGATGTTGTTCGAGGACAGCATCAGGATGCGGGCCTCGGCCTGCGCCTCCGCGGACAGCGGCAGGTGCACGGCCATCTGGTCACCGTCGAAGTCCGCGTTGAACGCGGTGCAGACGAGCGGGTGGATCTGGATGGCCTTGCCCTCGACCAGCTGCGGCTCGAAGGCCTGGATGCCGAGGCGGTGCAGGGTGGGAGCACGGTTCAGCAGCACCGGGTGCTCGGCGATGACCTCTTCGAGGACGTCGTACACGACGGTGCGGCCGCGCTCCACCATGCGCTTGGCGCTCTTGATGTTCTGCGCGTGGTTCAGGTCGACCAGGCGCTTCATCACGAACGGCTTGAAGAGCTCCAGCGCCATCGCCTTCGGCAGACCGCACTGGTGCAGCTTCAGCTGCGGACCGACGACGATCACGGAACGCGCCGAGTAGTCGACACGCTTGCCGAGCAGGTTCTGACGGAATCGACCCTGCTTACCCTTCAGCATGTCGCTGAGGGACTTCAGCGGGCGGTTACCGGGACCGGTGACCGGACGGCCACGACGGCCGTTGTCGAACAGCGCGTCGACGGCCTCCTGGAGCATGCGCTTCTCGTTGTTCACGATGATCTCGGGCGCACCGAGGTCGAGAAGGCGCTTCAGTCGGTTGTTCCGGTTGATCACACGGCGGTACAGGTCGTTCAGGTCGGAGGTCGCGAAGCGGCCACCGTCCAGCTGCACCATCGGGCGAAGGTCCGGCGGGATGACCGGGACGCAGTCGAGGACCATGCCCTTGGGGCTGTTGGAGGTCTGCAGGAAGGCAGACACGACCTTCAGCCGCTTCAGCGCACGGGTCTTCTTCTGGCCCTTGCCGGTGCGGATGATCTCGCGGAGGCGCTCGGCCTCCTCCTCCAGGTCGAAGGACTCCAGGCGCTTCTGCAGAGCAGCCGCACCCATGGAGCCGTCGAAGTAGGTACCGAAGCGGTCACGGAGCTCGCGGTAGAGCAGCTCGTCACCCTCCAGGTCCTGGACCTTGAGGTTCTTGAACCGGGTCCACACCTCGTCGAGACGGTCGATCTCGCGCTGCGCACGGTCGCGCAGCTGCTTCATCTCACGCTCGGCACCCTCGCGCACCTTGCGGCGCACGTCGGCCTTGGCACCCTCGGCCTCCAGCTCGGCCAGGTCGCTTTCCAGCTTCTTGGCGCGGGCCTCCAGGTCGGCGTCCCGGCGGTTCTCGACCTGCTGGCGCTCCACGGAGACATGCGCCTCCAGGGAGGGCAGGTCGCGGGTACGGCGCTCCTCGTCGACGTACGTGATCATGTACGCCGCGAAGTAGATGACCTTCTCGAGGTCCTTGGGAGCCAGGTCCAGCAGGTAGCCCAGACGCGACGGGACACCCTTGAAGTACCAGATGTGCGTGACGGGAGCGGCCAGCTCGATGTGGCCCATCCGCTCACGGCGCACCTTGGCGCGAGTCACCTCGACGCCGCAGCGCTCACAGATGATGCCCTTGAACCGGACACGCTTGTACTTGCCGCAGTAGCACTCCCAGTCCCGGGTCGGACCGAAGATCTTCTCGCAGAAGAGTCCGTCCTTTTCGGGCTTGAGGGTGCGGTAGTTGATGGTCTCGGGCTTCTTGACCTCGCCGTGGCTCCACTGACGGATGTCGTCAGCGGTGGCCAGGCCGATCCGGAGCTCGTCGAAGAAGTTGACGTCGAGCACTATGCGTCAATCCCTCTCAGGGTTGTAAGTCTTTGGTCTGATACGGGGGTCCAGGGGCCGGCCGGAGGGTCCTCACCAGGTCCTCCGGCCGGACTCCCGTCAGACCTCTTCGACGCTGCTCGGCTCGCGCCGGGACAGGTCGATGCCGAGCTCCTCCGCAGCGCGGAAGACGTCCTCGTCGGTGTCGCGCATCTCGATGGACATACCGTCGCTGGACAGCACCTCCACGTTCAGGCAGAGAGACTGCATCTCCTTGATGAGCACCTTGAAGGACTCGGGGATGCCGGGCTCGGGGATGTTCTCGCCCTTGACGATGGCCTCGTAGACCTTCACGCGGCCGGTGACGTCGTCGGACTTGATGGTCAGCAGCTCCTGGAGGGCGTATGCGGCGCCGTATGCCTCCAGCGCCCACACCTCCATCTCGCCGAACCGCTGGCCACCGAACTGGGCCTTACCACCCAGCGGCTGCTGGGTGATCATCGAGTACGGACCGGTCGAACGCGCGTGCAGCTTGTCGTCGACCAGGTGGTGCAGCTTCAGGATGTACATGTAGCCGACCGAGATCGGCTCCGGGAACGGCTCACCGCTACGGCCGTCGAACAGCCGCGCCTTGCCGGACGGGAGCACCATGCGCTCGCCGTCGCGGTTCGGGATGGTGTGCTGCAGCAGACCCGCGAGCTCGTCCTCGCGCGCACCGTCGAAGACGGGGGTTGCGACGTTCGTGCCCGGGTCGACCTGGTCGGCGCCGATGGCCTGCAGGCGCTGCGCCCACTCGTCGGCGAGACCGGAGACGTCCCAGCCGCGGCTGGCGAGCCAGCCGAGGTGGATCTCAAGCACCTGTCCCGGGTTCATTCGGGACGGCACACCCAGCGGGTTGAGGATGATGTCGACCGGAGTTCCGTCCTCGAGGAACGGCATGTCCTCGATCGGAAGGATCTTCGAGATGACACCCTTGTTGCCGTGACGGCCGGCGAGCTTGTCACCGTCGGTGATCTTGCGCTTCTGCGCCACGTACACGCGCACCAGCTGGTTCACACCGGGGGGAAGCTCGTCGCCCTCCTCGCGGTCGAAGACGCGGACGCCGATGACCTTGCCGGTCTCGCCGTGCGGCACCTTCAGCGAGGTGTCACGGACCTCACGGGCCTTCTCACCGAAGATCGCGCGCAGCAGGCGCTCCTCGGGGGTCAGCTCGGTCTCACCCTTGGGGGTCACCTTGCCGACGAGGATGTCACCGGCGATGACCTCGGCACCGATACGGATGATGCCGCGCTCGTCGAGGTCGGCGAGGACCTCCTCGGAGACGTTCGGGATGTCCCGGGTGATCTCCTCGGGGCCGAGCTTGGTGTCACGGGCGTCGACCTCGTGCTCCTCGATGTGGATCGAGGAGAGGACGTCGTCCTGCACGAGGCGCTGCGACAGGATGATCGCGTCCTCGTAGTTGTGACCCTCCCACGGCATGAACGCCACGAGCAGGTTCTTGCCCAGCGCCATCTCGCCGTTCTGGGTGGCCGGACCGTCGGCGAGGACCTGGCCCTCGATGACGCGGTCGCCCTCGTTGACGATGACCTTCTGGTTGACCGAGGTGCCCTGGTTGGAGCGGGCGAACTTGGCCAGGCGGTACGTGATGTACGTGCCGTCGTCGTTGGCGGTGGTGATGTAGTCCGCGGAGACCTCCTGGACCACACCCGCCTTCTCGGCCTTGACCACGTCGCCGGCGTCGACGGCGGAGCGGTACTCCATGCCGGTGCCGACGAGCGGGGACTCGGACTTAATCAGCGGCACGGCCTGACGCATCATGTTCGCGCCCATGAGGGCACGGTTGGCGTCGTCGTGCTCGAGGAAGGGGATCATGGCGGTCGCGACCGACACCATCTGGCGCGGCGAGACGTCCATGTAGTCCACGTCGTCACCGGCGACGTAGTCGACCTCACCGCCACGGCGGCGGACCAGGACCCGGTTCTCGGCGAACCGCATGTCGTCCGAGAGCGTGGCGTTGGCCTGCGCGATGACGAAGCGGTCCTCCTCGTCGGCCGTCAGGTAGTCGACCTCGTCGGTGACCTGGCCGTCGACGACCTTGCGGTACGGGGTCTCGACGAAACCGAACGCGTTGACGCGACCGTAGGAGGCGAGCGAGCCGATCAGACCGATGTTCGGGCCTTCAGGCGTCTCGATCGGGCACATACGGCCGTAGTGGGACGGGTGCACGTCACGGACCTCGAAGCCGGCCCGCTCACGGGAGAGACCACCCGGGCCAAGAGCCGACAGACGGCGCTTGTGGGTGAGACCCGACAGCGGGTTGTTCTGGTCCATGAACTGCGACAGCTGGCTGGTGCCGAAGAACTCCTTGATGGAGGCGACGACCGGCCGGATGTTGATCAGGGTCTGCGGCGTGATCGCCTCGACGTCCTGGGTCGTCATGCGCTCACGGACGACGCGCTCCATGCGAGCCAGACCCGTGCGGACCTGGTTCTGGATGAGCTCGCCGACGCTGCGCAGACGACGGTTGCCGAAGTGGTCGATGTCGTCGGTCTCGACGACGATCGTGCCGCCGCTGTCGCCCGTCGTCTCGGTCTCGCCGGCGTGCAGCTTGACCAGGTACTTGATCGTCGAGATGACGTCCTCGACGGTCAGGATGCCCGCGTCGAGCGGAGCGTCCGCACCCAGCTTCTTGTTGACCTTGTAGCGGCCGACCTTGGCGAGGTCGTAACGCTTCGGGTTGAAGTACAGGTTCTCCAGCAGCGTCTGCGCGGCCTCACGCGTGGGGGGCTCGCCCGGGCGCAGCTTGCGGTAGATGTCGAGCAGTGCGTCGTCCTGGCCCTGGGTGTGGTCCTTCTCCAGGGTGGCGCGCATCGACTCGTACTCGCCGAACTCCTCCAGGATCTGCTCGGTCGTCCAACCGAGAGCCTTGAGCAGAACGGTCACGGACTGCTTGCGCTTGCGGTCGATACGCACACCGACCATGTCGCGCTTGTCGATCTCCATCTCCAGCCAGGCACCCCGGGACGGGATGATCTTGGCGGAGAAGATGTCCTTGTCGGACGTCTTGTCGATGGAGGAGTCGAAGTAGACACCGGGCGAACGGACCAGCTGCGACACCACGACACGCTCGGTGCCGTTGATGACGAACGTGCCCTTGTTCGTCATGAGCGGGAAGTCGCCCATGAAGACCGTCTGCGACTTGATCTCGCCGGTCTCGTTGTTGGTGAACTCAGCCGTCACGAAGAGCGGAGCGGCGTACGTGAAGTCGCGCTCCTTGCACTCGTCGATGCTGTTCTTCGGCGGCTCGAAACGGTGGTCGCGGAACGTCAGCGACATCGACCCGGAGAAGTCCTCGATCGGAGAGATCTCCTCGAAGATCTCCTCCAGACCGGACTTGGTGGGGACGTCCTGACCGGACTCAAGAGCCGCCTCGACCCGACTCTGCCAGGCGGTGTTCCCGAGCAGCCAGTCAAAGCTCTCGGTCTGCAGCGCGAGCAGGTTGGGAACCTCGAGGGGCTCCTTGATCTTTGCAAAGGAGATGCGCAGCGGGGCGGTGCTGGCACCGTTGTTCGTATTCGCGGTCGAGGCAGTGCGCGAGGCGGCCAAGAGGGGGTCCTTCCGAGGGCTCGGACTCACTACGCGCGTACCGGTCCCTCTCCCGCACACAGAGACAGGACTCCCCGATTTGGCCGAAAGGCCAGGTCAGGGACGTTCCGATCGTCGGTGCTCAAGCGAGGGCATGCCCCTGGTGACGGGCAGGGGACAGCTAACAGGCAGCGCAAAGGGTCAGTGTAGCCACTCGGCACACTGATGTCCAGTCCCGGTTTCTGAGACCCTCGTTGTTCTCAACACCTGCGGCAAGCCCACGCCCTCAATGCACGTTGATACTGCCCTCTTCGTCGTCGATCCATGCCTCGGATTCGGATCCTTGTGACGACGCGTCCTGAGAATTGCGCGCTGCGTGCAGTTCGTCAAGGCCCCCATGGCCCAAACCACATACCACCTGGGGTGCTTGGAGGCACGACGAAGATCACCATACTCCGCACACCCGAGGGTGCAAGGCAGCCACCACCCGACGCCCAGGAACGCCGAAGAGCGACCACCCGGATGGATGATCGCTCTTCTGTGCTCAGGCGTTACAGCCCCTGGGGAGCTGAGAGGTCTTACTTGACCTCGACCGAGGCGCCGGCGCCCTTGAGGGACTCGGCGGCCTTCTCGGCGGCGTCCTTGGCGACCTTCTCGAGAACGGGCTTCGGGGCGCCGTCCACGAGGTCCTTGGCCTCCTTCAGACCCAGGGAGGTCAGCTCACGCACGACCTTGATGACCTGGATCTTCTTGTCGCCGGCACCCGTGAGGATGACGTCGAACTCGTCCTTCTCCTCCTCGGCGGGGGCGGCCGGGCCACCCTGCGCCGGGCCGGCGGCGACGACGGCCGCGGCAGCGGCGGTGACGTCGAACTTCTCCTCGAACGCCTTCACGAACTCGGAGAGCTGGATGAGGGTCATGCCCTCGAACTCGGCGAGCAGTTCGTCCTGGGTGAGAGCCACGATGGCTTTCCTTCCACTAATTTCGGCTGGTGCCGGGATGTACATGTCTGGCGGGCGTACGTTCGGCCCGCTACGACCGCTGCCTCAGGCGGACTGCCTCAGGCGGCGATCATGATGCGAGCCGAGTTACTCGGCACCGCCCTGCTCGTCCTGCTTGGCGCGAAGGGCGTCCACGGTGCGGACGAGCTTCGTCGGAAGCGCCTGGAAGAGCTGTGCAGCCTGCGTCTGCTTGCCCTTCAGGGCGCCCGCCAGCTTGGCGAGCAGAACCTCGCGGGACTCGAGGTCCGCAAGCTTCTTGATCTCGTCGGCGGACAGCGCCTTGCCGTCAAGGACACCGCCCTTGATGACGAGGTTCGGGTTGTCCTTGGCGAAGTCACGAAGACCCTTCGCCGACTCCACCGGGTCACCGGTGACGAAGGCGACCGCCGTCGGACCGTTGAACAGGTCGTCGAGCGTAGAGATCCCGGCCTCGTTGGCCGCAATCTTGGTCAGCGTGTTCTTCACCACGGCGTACTGGGCGTTCTCACCGAGCGAACGACGCAGCGTCTTGAGCTGCGCCACGGTGAGACCCCGGTACTCGGTCAGCACGGCGGCGTTCGAGCTGCGGAACTGCTCCGTCAGCTCGGCTACCGCGGCAGCCTTGTCGGGCCTTGCCATGAGCGTCGGCCTCCTTCCGGGTGATGACGACCGCTCGGAAGGGGCTGTGAAAAACGAAACGCCCCGGCGCAGGCGCACGGGGCGTAGCTCGACCGGATCATCACAGCGTCAGCTGCGAACTCCGGGAGCACTTCCACAGTCACCTGCGCGGGTCGTCCGCGGTTCAGCGGATCCTTCGGCCACCGCACCCTCCAGGAGCGCACGGCAACGACCAGCGGTCTTTGGCTTCCTGAGGAGAGTACGGGACTGGACGGCCGTCGAGCAAATCCGCCCGTACGGATCAGCTCTGGGCGCCCTTCATCATCTCGGCGAGGTCGGCGGTGTCCTTGGCCGGCGGGGCCGTGACCTTCACCGGCTTGTTGATGTCGAGGAAGGTGATCGTCAGGTCGAGCGGACCCTTGTCGGCCTCGCCACGCATCCGGAACTGCTTGGTGTGGTCGTCGCCGTCGATCCACGCATCCATGGCGAACGAGTCGACGCCCATCTTCTCGAGCTGCTCGAGGCTCTTCTCGCGCTGTTCCCGGACGGTCTTGTTCTTGTCCTTGAGGGATGCCTTGAGGTCCTCGACGGTGACCTTGCCCTCGTAGTGGGTCGTCTTCACGCCGCCGACGGTCTCGGTGCCGACCTTCTTCACGTTCTTGGAGCCGGTGAGGAAGGTGGAGTTGGCGGCCGGGTTCTGGTTGGCCTGGCCTGCGCCCAGCTGATCCGCGCTCAGCCCCTTGCCGCCGCCGAGCGCGGACATGTCGAGCTTGATCCAGCTCTTGCCGTCCATCTCCTTGGCCATGGAGGCGTTCCCGCCGATGTACATGGCCTTGCCGAGGAGGCGGATCTCGATCGGACCCTTGGTTGCCTGGTTCTGAGCCGTCATTTTCATGCTCATGGTCAGCGGCTTGATGCTCACCGCCGCCTCGGCGGAAATCCGGCCCTGCCCCGGGACCTGGCCCGTCATCCTGTAATGCGCGGACCTGATGGCCTCGCTGTTCTTCGCCGCCTTGGCGACGGCCGCCGCCGGAGTCATCGCGGGCGACTCGGCGGAGTCGCTCTTCTGACAGCCGACCGCACCCCCGGCGAGCAGCAGGGCCGCAACCCCGGCTCCCGTCGCTCTACGGCGCGCTGAAACACGTACAGAAGTCCCCATTGGTTCCCCCCATGGAATGCATGGCCGATACACAGCAAGACGCGAGCCTAACCTCAGGAGGCTGCGCGAGTCTTCCGTATTCCCCCGGACATCGGCAGCCCCGCCTGTCTCAGGAGCTGCTGCCGGAGCCGCCGGCGGTGTCGCTGCTGCCCGGTGTCCAGCCCTGCTTCTTGATCAGCTGCTTGAAGTCCTCGGTGTCACTCGCGGGCGGCTCGGTGGCGGAGACCTTCACGCCGTAGTCGCTGTAGTACGCGGTCTGGGCGTACTCGCCGGCCGACATCCGGCCCTTCTCCACCTTCTTGACCAGGAGGTTGTGGTCGTCGACCCAGATGTCGACGGACTCCGTACTGACGCCGGCCTGGGTGAGCTGCCTCTTCAGGCCGGCGAGCTGGCTCGCGGTGAGGCTGGAGTTCTTGCGGGCGAGGTCGGCGACGTCCACCGTGCCCGAGTAGTGCGTGGCGTTCACGCCGCGCACCTTCTCGGTACCGACCTTCTTGACGTCCCCGGAGGCAAGCAGGAGCTTCACCGACTGGTTGGGGGTCGTGTTCTGCATCTGGTTCCTGAGGTACGCGCCGGAGCTGCCGCCGAGGCCGGCGAGGTCCGCGTAGCCGTACCTGATCCAGTGCTTGCCGCCCGCCTGCTCGGCGAACTTCTCGCCCATCTTCGCGTAGAAGGCGTCGGGCAGATAGCGGGCCTCCATCGACGTGGTGCCGGTCCTGCGCATGGTGTTCGCCATCGTGCCGCCGGTGTACGTGATGGTCAGGCTGCCGGTGAGGCCGTGGGCCCAGCCGAGGGCACCGTCGGACGTCATGGACATCAGGGAGCCCAGCGTGGTCGTGGACTCGACCTTGGCGGAGTCGGCGCCGTCGGTGGACTTCTCGGCGGTGCGCAGGGCCGCTATGGGGCTGACATGCGTCGCGCCCTTGCCGGAGGCCCTGGCGCCCTTGCCGGAGGAGTCCGAGGAGCTGCAGGCGGCCGCCCCCGTCAGCGCGGTCACCGCTGCGATCGAAAGGCCCACCCGACGCACGGTCGTGCTCTTCATCGGTCCCCCACCCGTATGCGATCGCTGTACCCGCACGCTAACGCAGGGCACTGACACCCGTCCGGGAAAAGGGACGAGCCCCGCACCGGTGAGGTTGCGGGGCTCGTGGGAAAAAACGCGTACGCGCGACTGCCGTCAGGATCAGACGGCGGCCGGGTCCTCCTCGACGAGGAGGTTGCGGGTGCGGTTCGGGTCGACCGGAATGCCGGGGCCGATCGTGGTGCTGATCGCGGCCTTCTTGATGTAGCGGCCCTTGGCGGCGGACGGCTTGAGACGGAGGATCTCCTCCAGCGCGGCGCCGTAGTTCTCCACCAGCTTGCTGTCGTCGAACGACACCTTGCCGATGATGAAGTGCAGGTTCGAGTGCTTGTCGACGCGGAACTCGATCTTGCCGCCCTTGATGTCGTTGACGGCCTTCGCCACGTCCGGGGTCACGGTGCCGGTCTTGGGGTTCGGCATGAGACCACGGGGACCGAGCACACGGCCGAGGCGGCCGACCTTGCCCATGAGGTCCGGGGTGGCGACGACGGCGTCGAAGTCCAGGCGGCCCTTCGAGACCTCGTCGATCAGTTCGTCGGAGCCGACGATGTCGGCGCCCGCGGCCTCCGCGGCCGCAGCACGGTCACCGGTCGCGAAGACCAGGACCCGGGCGGTCTTACCGGTGCCGTGCGGAAGGTTCACGGTGCCACGGACCATCTGGTCGGCCTTGCGCGGGTCGACACCCAGACGGAAGGCGACCTCGACGGTGCCGTCGAACTTGGTCGTGGAGGTCTCCTTGGCGAGACGGACGGCCTCGAGCGGGGCGTAGAGCTTGTCCCGGTCGACCTTGGCGTCCGCAGCGCGGAGAGACTTGCTGCGCTTGCTCACTACTGCTCCTGTGTGTGTCTGAGGAGTCGTGGTCCGGGCCGAGCAGGCCCTGCCACTTCTGCTACGTGCGGGAGTTGGGCTCAGCCCTCGACCGTGATGCCCATGGAACGGGCGGTGCCGGCGATGATCTTCGACGCGGCGTCCAGGTCGTTGGCGTTGAGGTCGGGGAGCTTGGTCTGGGCGATCTCGCGGACCTGCGCCTCGGTGATCTTGGCGACCTTGGTCTTGTGCGGCTCGCCGGAGCCCTTCTCCACACCCGCGGCCTTGAGGATCATCTTGGCGGCCGGCGGCGTCTTGGTGACGAAGGTGAAGGAACGGTCCTCGTAGACCGTGATCTCCACCGGGATCACCCAGCCACGCTGCGACTCGGTCGCGGCGTTGTACGCCTTGCAGAACTCCATGATGTTGACGCCGTGCTGGCCCAGCGCGGGGCCGACCGGCGGAGCCGGGTTCGCCGCACCGGCGTTGATCTGGAGCTTGATGAGCCCCGTGACCTTCTTCTTCTTGGGAGGCATTACTCTCCGGGTCCTTTCGATTGAGGCGTGCCTCCGCCCGGGTCGCGTCCCGGATGAAGGCATACCGCACAACGATAGCGGGTATAGATGCGCGGCTAAAAACCGAGCAGGTCAGACCGGCTACGAGAGCCCGCCTGACCTGCGCGGAAGCGGTGCGTCCAGAAGCTGCTGGGTCTTCTAGTTCTTCTGGATCTGGTCGAAGGAGAGCTCGACCGGCGTCTCGCGGCCGAAGATCTCCACCAGGCCCTTGACCTTCTTCGAGTCGGGGTTGATCTCGTTGATGGTCGCCTGCAGGGTGGCGAACGGGCCGTCGGTGACGGTGACCGAGTCGCCGACCTCGAAGTCCAGCACCTGGACCTCGACCTTGCGCTGCGGGGCGGGCTTGCCCTCGGCCTCGGCGGCCTCGCGGGCGGCCTTCTCCTCGGCCTCCGGGGCGAGCATCTTGACGATCTCGTCCAGGGTCAGCGGGTACGGGTCGTAGGCGTTGCCCACGAAGCCGGTGACGCCGGGGGTGTTGCGGACGACACCCCAGGACTCGTTCGTCAGGTCCATGCGGACGAGGACGTAGCCCGGGAGCTTGTTCTGCTTGATCGTCTTGCGGTCGCCGTTCTTGATCTGGACGACCTCTTCCTGCGGCACCTCGGCCTGGAAGATGTAGTCCTCGACGTTCAGCGAGACGGCGCGCTGCTCGAGGTTCGTCTTCACGCGGTTCTCGTAACCGGCGTAGGTGTGGATGACGTACCACTCGCCGGGCAGGGTGCGCAGCTCCTCGCGGAGGGCCTGGACCGGGTCGACCGGCTCGGGCTCCTCCTCGACGGCCTCCTCGGCCTCTTCGACGGCCTCGTCCTCGTCCACGACCTGGAGGGCGGCCTCCTCGGCCGGCTCTCCCGCCTCGGCCTCGGCAGCCTCGAACTCGTCCTGGTCGTCCGCGCCCTCGACGATGTCGAGCTCGTCGTCCACGGACTCGTCCGGCTCGATGGCGTCGTCGTTCAGGTTCGTGTCAGACACGGTGGCTGCTTCTTCCTGGATACATAGGGGTGGAACATGCGAAAGGGGCGCCGGGTACCTCGGCGCCCTTCGCTCTCGGCTCAGCCGAAGACGTACTTGGCCGCGTGGTTGAGCCCATAGTCAATCACGGTCACCAAGGCGATCATGACGGTGACGAAGAAGATCACCACGGTGGTGTACGACGTCAGCTGGTTACGCGTGGGCCAGACGACCTTGCGGAGCTCGGCGATGACCTGGCGGTAGAAGAGGGCAAGCCTCTTGAACGGACCCTTCTTGGCCCGCTTGCCGCCCTTGCGGGCCTTCTTCTTCGACTCCTGCGCCTCGTCCTGGGCATCAGGCGTGTCGATGGAGCCCACGGCGTCCGCCATTCGTCCTCACCTGTTCCCGGGTCGTGGCCGTGCCGCGCCCGGTCTGAGCCGCACGGCGTTGCAAAGCTGTACGTACATGCGCACACATCCTGGCGAAGGTGTGTGTAGCAGGGCCGGAGGGACTTGAACCCCCAACCGCCGGTTTTGGAGACCGGTGCTCTACCAATTGAGCTACGACCCTTTGTGTGTCCCCAACGTACCGCATCCGACCGGGTGCTCGGTGTGCACCGTTCGCGGCGCGGCAGTTGATGGCCAACGAGGTGAGAGTGTACGTGGTCCGGAGCGCATCGTCGAACAGAAAGCGCCCGTAGGGGCCTTGGCGGAGAAAGATCGCCGGAAAACCGGTGGAAGATCACCCAGGCCACCGGCTGATTCCGGACAGGTGTTCAGTGGCCGACCCACACATGTTCAGTCTGTGAAACCCGCGTGCCGGGGGCGTTTCCGGTCTGAAACGATGGGTCCCATGAGCGCTGCAACCCCTCCCACCGAGCGCCGGGTCTCCGCCCGAGTCGGCGCGATCTCCGAGTCCGCCACCCTCGCCGTGGATGCCAAGGCCAAGGCCCTCAAGGCCGCCGGGCGTCCGGTGATCGGCTTCGGCGCCGGTGAACCCGACTTCCCGACCCCGGACTACATCGTCCAGGCCGCGATCGAGGCCTGCTCGAACCCGAAGTACCACCGCTACACGCCGGCCGGTGGTCTGCCCGAGCTGAAGGCCGCGATCGCCGCGAAGACGCTGCGTGACTCCGGCTGGGAGCCCGACGTCTCGCAGATCCTGGTCACCAACGGCGGCAAGCAGGCCATCTACGAGGCCTTCGCCGCGATCCTCGACCCGGGCGACGAGGTCATCGTGCCCGCGCCGTACTGGACGACGTACCCGGAGTCGATCCGTCTCGCGGGTGGTGTGCCGGTGGAGGTCGTCGCCGACGAGACCACCGGCTACCGCGTCTCGGTCGAGCAGTTGGAGGCCGCCCGCACGGAGAAGACCAAGGTCGTCCTGTTCGTGTCGCCGTCCAACCCGACCGGCGCGGTGTACTCCGAGGCCGAGACCGAGGCGATCGGCCGCTGGGCCGTCGAGCACGGCCTGTGGGTGCTGACCGACGAGATCTACGAGCACCTGGTGTACGGCGACGCGGTGTCCGTGTCCCTGCCCGCACTGCTGCCCGAGCTGCGCGACAAGTGCATCGTGGTCAACGGTGTCGCCAAGACGTACGCGATGACCGGCTGGCGCGTGGGCTGGGTCATCGGCCCGAAGGACGTGGTCAAGGCGGCGACCAACCTGCAGTCGCACGCCACGTCGAACGTGTCGAACGTCGCACAGGTCGCCGCGCTGGCGGCCGTCTCCGGCGACCTGGAGGCCGTGGCGAAGATGCGCGAGGCCTTCGACCGCCGCCGCAAGACCATCGTGCGGATGCTCAACGAGATCGACGGCGTGCTCTGCCCCGAGCCCGAGGGCGCCTTCTACGCGTACCCGTCGGTCAAGGGCCTGCTCGGCAAGGAGATCCGCGGCAAGCGCCCGCAGGACACGGTCGAGCTGGCCGCGCTGATCCTGGAGGAGGCCGAGGTCGCGGTCGTCCCCGGCGAGGCCTTCGGTACGCCCGGTTATCTGCGGCTGTCGTACGCCCTGGGTGACGAGGATCTCGTCGAGGGTGTCAGCCGGATCCAGAAGCTGCTGGCGGAGGCACAGGACTGACGTCCGCCCTGTACAGGGGGCTGCTCCGGTTTTTCGGAGCAGCCCCCTGTTTCTTTGTGCGAGCAAGACCACGTACGGGGAATCCGCTACCGGGACGGCAGTGACGTACGGCAGGATCCTGGAATGGAGCGTGTACGTGATGTCTCTGAGCTGCCCAAGGCCCATCTCCATCTGCACTTCACCGGGTCGATGCGGCCCACCACCGTGCTGGAGCTGGCCGACAAGTACGGTGTGCGACTGCCCGAAGCCCTGACCGAGGCGCTGACCAGCGGGGAGCCGCCGAGGCTGCGGGCCACGGACGAGCGGGGCTGGTTCCGCTTCCAGCGGCTGTACGACGCCGCGCGTTCGTGCCTGAGGGAGCCCGAGGACATCCAACGGCTGGTGCGGGAGGCCGCCGAGGAGGATCTGAAGGACGGCTCGGGGTGGCTGGAGATCCAGGTCGACCCGACCTCGTACGCGCCCCGTCTGGGCGGTCTCATCCCGGCGCTGGAGATCATCCTGGACGCGGTGGACACGACGATGCGGGAGACCGGCCTGGGTATGCGGGTGCTGGTCGCCGCGAACCGTATGAAGCACCCTCTGGACGCGCGCACGCTGGCCCGGCTGGCCGTGCGGTATGCCGACCGGGGGGTGGTCGGCTTCGGGCTGTCCAACGACGAACGCCGGGGCATGGCGAGGGACTTCGACCGGGCGTTCGCCATCGCCCGGGAGGGCGGACTGCTGTCGGCGCCGCACGGCGGCGAGCTGGCGGGTCCCTCGTCGGTACGGGACTGTCTCGACGACCTGGACGCGAACCGGATCGGGCACGGGGTGCGGGCCGCGGAGGACCCCCGGCTGCTGAAGCGGCTCGCGGAGCGGGGTGTGACGTGTGAGGTCTGCCCCGCTTCGAACGTGGCCCTGGGCGTGTACGAGAAGCCCGAGGACGTTCCGCTGCGGAGGCTGTACGACGCCGGTGTCGCGATGGCCCTGGGCGCCGACGACCCGCTCCTGTTCGGCTCCCGGCTGGCCGCGCAGTACGACATCGCCCGGCGCCACCACGCCTTCACGGATGAGGAGTTGGCGGAACTGGCCCGGCAGTCGGTGCGGGCTTCGGCGGCGCCGGAGGATGTGAAGGCGAAGCTGCTGGCCGAGGTGGAGGACTGGCTGGCCTAGGTCGGCTCTGGTCAGCCGGGCCCGGCCTCGGTCAGTCGGCGATGCCTGCCAGCAGGGTCCGTGCCAGTCGTCGGGCGAACTCGTCCACCGGCGGGCGCAGTGCCTCTTGTGTCGCGTCGTAGGCGAAGGCCCGCTGTGCGCAGGCGCCGAGCAGCAGCGACGCGGCCGCGAAGGTGTCCGCGTCGCGGCTGACCCGGCCGAGTTCCTGCTCTGCCCGCAGGTATGTGTCCACTCCCTGGATCGGCCTGTGCGGGCCCGTTCCCATCTGCCGCATCACGTCGTCGTGCCGACGCTTGAGCTGGGTCTCGGCGTACAGGGACGCGGCGATCGGGAAACTCTGCTCGTAGAAGAGGGCGGCGTGGCGGGCGATCTCGGTGAGGTTCTCCTGAAGCGTCTTCTGTCCGGGCTCCGCGGCAAGGCTGCGCAGCAGTGGTGTCAACTGGGGCAGGCGCTCCGCGAGCACGCAGATGAACAGCTCTTCCTTGCTGGTGAAGTACTTGTACAGCGCGGCCTCGGAGCATCCGGCCGCCTTGGCGATCTCCTTGGTGGTGGCGCGGGCCAGCCCGACGGTGAGCATCAGCTCGTGAGCGGCATCGAGGATGCGGGCACGGGCCGGCTTCGTTTCCATGTGTCGTCCCATCGGGCTTGACGAGTGGGTGAGTGCTTACTCACTCTAGTGGGAGGAAGGGTGAGTGAGTACTCACCCACCGCCCACGAGCATGGGAGTCCCCATGAAACTCACCGTTTTCGGCGCCACCGGCGGCATCGGCCGGGAAATCGTCCGCCAGGCCCTGGACGCGGGTCACGAGGTCACGGCGGTCGTACGGGATCCCGCGCGGCTGTCCGTGACGGGCGAACGGCTGGAGGTGTTCCGGGACGACCTGACCGCCCCGGAGGCGGTGCGGCCCGCGGTGGCCGGCCGGGATGTGGTGCTGTCGGGGCTCGGCGCGCGCAGCCGCAAGGAGGCGGGGGTGGCGGACCGGCTCACGCGTACGGTGCTGGGCGCCATGGAGGCCGAGGGGGTGCGGCGGCTGCTCGTGGTGAGCGCTGCGCCGGTCGGGCCGCCGGCCGAGCGGGAAGGGGCACTCGACCGCGCGATGCGCGGCGTCGTCTCCGCGCTGCTCAAGGACGTCTACGCCGATCTCGGCGCCATGGAGGCCGAGTTGGCCCGTAGTACGACGGACTGGACTGTCGTGCGGCCGCCGCGGCTGCAGAACAAGCCGGTCACGGGGGTGTACCGGACGGTGGTGGGCGGGTTCCCGGAGAAGGGGCGGTTCATCGGGCGGGCGGATGTGGCGCACGCGATGCTGGCGATGGCCAGGGATCCCGGGACGGTGAAGCAGGGGGTGGGGGTGGCGTACTGAGGCGCTCCCTGTGCGGGTGCTACAGGCTGACGCCGACCGTCACCGGCTCGTTGACCAAGGTGATGCCGAAGGCCTCGCGGACTCCGGCGACCACCTCGCGGGCCAGTGCGAGCAGGTCCTCCGTGGTGGCGTCGCCGCGGTTGGTGAGGGCGAGGGTGTGCTTGGTGGAGATGCGGGCGGGGCCCGTGCCGTAGCCCTTGGTGAAGCCCGCCTTGTCGATCAGCCAGGCCGCAGAGGTCTTGGTGTGGCCCTCGCCCGCCGGGTAGGCGGGGGGCTCCACACCGTCGCCGAGCCGTTCCTGCACGCGCGCGTGGAACGCGGCGAACTGGGTGTCGGTGAGGATCGGGTTGGTGAAGAAGGAACCGGCCGACCAGGTGTCGTGGTCCTCGGGGTCCAGGACCATGCCCTTGCCGGAGCGCAGCTTGAGGACGGTCTCGCGGGCGGCTGCGAGCGGGACGCGGTCGCCGGGCTCCACGCCGAGGGCACGGGCCGTCTCGGCGTACTTGAGGGGGGCGGACAGGCCGTCGGCGTCCTCCAGCTCGAAGCGGACGCGGAGGACGACGTAGCGCTCGGGATCGGCCTTGAAGCGGCTGTGGCGGTACGAGAAGGCGCAGTCGGCGTTCGGGACGGTGACCGTTTCGCGGGTGTGGCGGTCGTAGGCGATCACCTCGGTGATGGTCGAGGAGACCTCCTGGCCGTACGCGCCCACGTTCTGGATGGGGGTCGCGCCGGCCGAGCCCGGGATGCCGGCCAGGCACTCGATGCCGGCGAGTCCGGCGTCGACGGTGCGGGCGACGGCGTCGGTCCACACCTCGCCGGCGGCGAGCTCCAGGCGCGTGCCGTCGAGGTCGAAGCCCTTGGTGGCGATGACGAGTGCGGTGCCGGCGAAGCCCTTGTCGCCGATGACCAGGTTCGAACCGCCGCCGATCAGCAGGAGCGGGGTGCCGGTGTCGTCGGCCTCACGGACTGCCGCGATCACCTCGGCGTCGGTGGTGGCGGTGATCAGACGGGTCGCGGGGCCGCCCAGCCGGAAGGTGGTCAGCGGGGCGAGGGGGGCGTCGTGTCGTTCCTGCACGGGCTCAAGGGTACGAGACGGGGGGTGGGTGGCTTGGGCGCGGATGCCTGCGGCGCCTGTGCGGCTGTCTGGACACCGGTGCTTGCGGCGGCTGTGCGGCTTCGGTGGGGGTGCGGATGCCTGCGGCGGCTGTGCGGCTTCGGTGGGGGTGCGGATGCCTGCGGCGGCTGTGCGGCATCGGTGGGGGTGCGGATGCCTGCGGCGCATGTGCGGCATCGGTGGGGGTGCGGGCCGCGCCTGCGGTTCGGGGGTGGGGCGGGGCCGCGCCGGGGGGTGTCCGTCCTCGGTCCGGCGGTTGCTGTTGGGGGCAGCCGTGCTCGGGGCTGACGCCGGCCGCTGCGGGCGGACACCCCCCGCCACGTCCCCTTCCCGCCGTACGCCGCTGCGGGTGCGTACCTCTTCGGCGGGCGGCTACGTTCCCGCAGCGGCACCCCGCACGCGCGGGTGAGTGAACCGTCCCCCGGTCCGGTTCTGGTCGGCGGGCGTGCGGATCGGCCCCGCCCTTTCGGACGGGGCCGTTGCGGTGGGGGTCATCCGGCGATCGGCTCCAGGGTCGGAGTCGGTTCGTCCGTCGGTGCCGGCGCGGTGGGCTGTGTGGTGCGCCGCCTGGGGATCAGCAGTGCCGCCACCCCGGCCAGCGCCACGACCGCGGATCCGGTCACCAGGGCCGGCTGCAGACCGTCGACGAAGGTCTGCGCCGACTCGTAGCCACCCTGCGCCGAGAAGATCGACGACATGATCGCGATGCCGAGCGCACCGCCCACCTCACGCAGCGCGTTGTTGGCCCCGGAGGCGATGCCCTGCTCCTTGGCGCGGACACTGGACATCACCAGGTTGGCGGCCGGGGCGAAGTACAGTCCCATGCCGACGCCGCTGATGATCAGGGCGGGCAGCTGGGCGGCGTAGGACACGCCGGGCGCCACCACGGAGGCCATCCAGCCGAGGCCGACCGCCTGCAGGAAGAGGCCGGTGGCGACGACGGGGCGGCCGCCGATGCGGTCGGACAGGATGCCGGCGATCGGCGCGGCGATCATCGGCATGCCGGTCCAGGGCAGCATGCGCAGTCCCGCCTCCGTGGGCGAGTAGCCGAGGACGCCCTGCATGAACTGGCTCAGAAGGAAGATCGAGCCGAACATGCCGAGGAACATCAGCAGGCTCGCGGCGTTGATGCCGGAGAAGGCACGGGAACGGAACAGTCGCATCGGGAGCATGGGGGTCTTGGCTCGCAGGCTGTAGCCGACGAATGCTGTGAGCAGTGCGGTTCCGGCGAAGAGGCCGGTCAGGACCAAGGGGGCGGTCCAGCCGTCGGCGGGCCCGCGGACCAGGCCGTAGACGATCCCGAAGAGGCCGCCGCTGGCGAGCAGGGTGCCGGGGACGTCGAGCGGGGCGCCGGTGCCGTAGGACTCGGCGAGGCGCAGGCGGGCCAGGGGCAGCAGGGCGAGGCCCAGCGGGACGTTCAGCCAGAAGATCCAGTGCCAGGAGACGTGCTCGGTGAGGCTGCCGCCGATGAGGGGGCCCGAGGCTACTGCGAGGCCGTTGACTGCGCCCCAGATTCCGTACGCCATTCCGCGCTTGGCAGCGGGTACGGCGGCCGTGAGGAGGGTGAGTGTCAGGGGCATCATGATCGCTGCGCCTACGCCCTGGACCGCTCGGGCGGCGATCAGGCCGTTGATGCCGTTCGCCATGGCCGCCGCCGCGGAGGCGCCGGTGAAGACGGTGATGCCGGCGAGGAAGAGCCGGCGGCGGCCGAACCGGTCGCCGAGTGCCGCGCCGAACATCAGGAGGACGGCGAAGGTGAGGGTGTAGGCGCTGACCGTCCATTCCAGGTCGTCCAGCGCTCCGCCGAGGTCCTTGCGGATGGAGGGCAGGGCGGTGGTGACGACGAGATTGTCGAGGGCCGCCATGAATCCGGCGACGCTGGTGATGACGAGGGCCCAGACGGTTCCCCCGCGACGTGCGGTCTGCTGTGACATCGCTCCCCCAGAGGGTGATCAGTCGCTTGACTGCCTTCTTGGTTAGTTATTGATGACTAACTTTCGCGGCTATGAAAAGGCGATTGCGGCGCCTTTCCCGCGCATTGAGGGGACTCCCTCGACCTTTTCGACTACTCCTCCAGACGGCCTTCCAGCCGCGCCTCCGGATACAGCCCCTCCCAGACTCGATGCTCGGGAGGAAAACCCATGGCCACCAGGCAGTTGATGAGCATCCCGTACGCCATGAACGTCGTCGTCTCGCCGACATCGGCGCCCAGCGGCAGATGGACCGTGTCCCACAGTCGCATCCATCCGTTGCGCACCGCCTCGCCGAGCTCGGGGTCGCCCGCCTGCTCGGCGGCGCCCACGGTGACGTACATCTGCATCTGCATCAGCAGCCGCTCGGGCTGCTCCGCGATGACCCGGGTGTACGCGTTCGCCATGGCGCGCAGGGCTTCTTCGCCCTCCAGCCCCTTGGCGGCCTCCTCGAAGGTGCGGATCGTGTCCTCCATGCACCGCTGGGCCACCGCGAGGAAGAGCGCCTTCTTGCCCGGGAAGAGGCGGAAGAGATAGGGCTGCGAGACACCGACCCGCTTGGCGATCGCCTCGGTCGACGTACCGTGGTAGCCGCCGCGGGCGAACTCCGTGGTCGCCGCTCGAATGACGCTCTCGCGCCGCTCTTCTGCGCTCATCCTGACCATGCAAGTAAGTTAGTACTCAATCACTAACTACGTCAAGGGGTCGCGGGGCGCCTTCCCCGGAGGTCTGCGGAGCGGGCACAATCGCCTCGTGGATCAGGGAATCGCGGCCCTGCTGGGGGCGACGGTCGGGGTTCTCGGCACCGTGGCCGCCGCTGCCATCTCCGGATGGTCGAGCCGTCAGCAGTTACGGGCCCAGGCCGGAATCGATCATGCGCAGTGGCGCAGACAGGCCCGGCGGGACGCCTACAGCGCCTTCCTCGCGCCCGCGCACGAGGCGGGCAACGCGCTGAAACAGGCCGCCCGGTCGCTGATCGGCGAGGTGGACGTGAGCGAGGCGGACCGTCGGCTCCAGACCGCCCACGACAACCTGACGGCGGTGCACGCGGCCTGGGCCGCTCTCGCCGTCGAAGGTCCCGAGGCGGTGGAACAGCTGGCCCACTGCGTCAAGACCGCCCTGCACTCGATGCAGACGACGCTGCTCGCATGGCGCGACTCGGCGGAGGGCGCGTTCGACCGGAACGTGAAGTTCGTGGAACGGCATGCCGTCGAGGTGACCCGCGTCTCCGAACGAATCAGCGCCTTCACCGCTGCCGCCCGCGCCGCGCTCGACGACACGACACCCGCCTCGAACACGGACGGCAGCTGAGGCGTCGTAAGGGGCGCCCGCAATGGAAAAAGCCCCTTACGTCACGTCAGTTGCGCCCCTCAGGCGAGCCGTACGACCGCCCGTGACACCCCGAGCACCTTCTGCCCGGCGCTGGTCGCCGTGAGGTCCACGCGGACCTTGTTGTCGTCGAGCTTGGCGGCCACCTTGGCGCTGACCTCGATGAGGGCGCCCTGGTCGTCGTTCGGGACTACGACGGGCTTGGTGAAACGGACGCCGTACTCGACGACCGCGCCAGGGTCGCCGGTCCAGTCGGTGACCACCCGGATCGCCTCGGCCATGGTGAACATGCCGTGCGCGATGACGTCCGGGAGGCCCACCTCCTTGGCGAACTTCTCGTTCCAGTGGATGGGGTTGAAGTCTCCGGAGGCGCCGGCGTACTGGACGAGCGTGGCGCGGGTCACGGGGAAGGTCTGGGCAGGCAGTTCGGTGCCGACCTCGATGTCGTCGTATGCGATCTTCGCCGTCATGTTCTCGCTCACGCCTCCTCTGCCGCGCGTGCGACGAGCTTCGTCCAGGCGGTCACGACGTGCTCGCCGGCCTCGTCGTGGACCTCGCCGCGGATGTCCAGGATGTCGTTGCCCGCCATGGACTTGATCGCCTCGATGGTGGAGGTGACGGTGAGGCGGTCGCCGGCGCGGACGGGGCGGACGTAGGAGAACTTCTGGTCGCCGTGGACGACTCGGCTGTAGTCCAGGCCGAGCCGGGGGTCCTGGACGACCTGTCCGGCCGCCTTGAAGGTGATCGCGAAGACGAAGGTCGGCGGGGCGACGACGTCGGGGTGGCCGAGTGCCTTGGCGGCCTCCGGGTCCGTGTAGGCGGGGTTGGAGTCCCCCACCGCCTCGGCGAACTCGCGGATCTTCTCCCGGCCCACCTCGTAGGGATCGGTGGGCGGGTAGCTCCGCCCCACGAAGGACTGGTCGAGCGCCATGGCTCGGCACCTCCTGTGTCTGCCTGCGACTGCTGACTACTGACTACTGGATCTTGACTACTGGCTACTGGCTCTGAGTGCTGGCTCTGACTGCCGATCTCTGCGGATGCCGACGGATGTCTGCTCCGCGCGCCCTGTGATCGGCCGGAACCGGCCGGTAACCGGGGCTGAAACGACGCGAGGCCGCCCCCTGTTGGTGGGGGCGGCCTCGCGTACGAGCCTGATTTATCGCGTCTCGCGGTGCGCGGTGTGCGCGTTGCAACGCGGGCAGTGCTTCTTCATCTCCAGTCGGTCCGGGTTGTTACGCCGGTTCTTCTTGGTGATGTAGTTCCGCTCCTTGCACTCCACGCAGGCCAGCGTGATCTTCGGGCGGACGTCGGTGGCAGCCACGTGAGTGCTCCTTGACGAACGGATGGGACGGGTTTAACGCATAGAAGAGTAGCCGATCGAAGGACCGACCCCACAATCGGCTACTGTCAGTAGCGGTGACCGGACTTGAACCGGTGACACAGCGATTATGAGCCGCTTGCTCTACCGACTGAGCTACACCGCTGTGATGCGATCCGTTCCCGCCTCGCGACGGGAACCTCACACACCAGAGCCCCAATACGGAATCGAACCGTAGACCTTCTCCTTACCATGGAGACGCTCTGCCGACTGAGCTATTGGGGCGAGCGATGAAGACATTACACGCTCGGCCGCCGTTCACCCAAATCCGTTTCGCAGCCCCCGTCCCGGCCTGTTCCACAGGCGGTCCGGGCCCCTGCCCCGGCCCCTTTCCCGGCTCTCCCAGGAGCCACCGAGGCCGCTCCGATACGGCGGACCACACCGGTACGACTATTGCGCTCCTCCCCGACACGGGCGGATCGCCACCCTAGGCTCGACTCACTCTGCGTGATCTTGCGTTCCCTGCGCAGCCCCCGAGCCCCTGGAGTGCGATGCCCGACAGCCAGCCGCAGCCACCCCACTCGTCCTCCTCCTCGGGCTCGTCCTCCTCATCGGGGTCCTCGGGTTCTCCGGGGTCCTCGGGACGGGTGGGCGACCCGGCCGCCCTGCTGCTGTGCGGGGCCCGGCTGACCGACGGCCGGACCGTGGACGTACGGCTGAGCGGCGGGCGCATCGAGGCGGTCGGCACGGCCGGGAGCCTGGCTGCCGGTGGAGCGCGGGACTGCGGCATGCGTGTGGATCTCAGTGGCTATCTGCTGCTGCCGGCCCCGGCCGAACCGCACGCGCACGGGGACACCGCGCTGTCCGCCGAGGAGGACGGTCCGGCCTCGTACGAGCCCCAGGACGTCCAGCGCCGGGCCACCGAGTCGGCGCTGTTGCAGCTGGGGCACGGGGCGACCGCGCTGCGGGCACATGTGCGCGTGGGTGACGTCCAGGGGCTGGGCGCGCTGGGTGCCGTACTCCAGGCGCGGCGTTCGCTGCGCGGGCTGACGGAACTGACGACGGTGGCGATGCCGCGCATGCTGACCGGCGTGGCCGGGGCGGACGGGCTGGCGATGCTGCGGGACGCCCTGAAGATGGGCGCCTCCGTAGTGGGCGGCTGTCCTGACCTGGACCCGGATCCGACCGGTTACGTGGAGGCGGTCCTCGAAGTCGCCTCCGAACACGGCTGCCCCGTCGACCTGCACACCGACGCCGCCGATCCGGCCCGCCTCGCCCGAATCGCCGCGATGGCCGGGGGACTGCGTCCCGGGGTGACGCTCGGACCGTGCGGCGGTCTCGGTCAGCTGCCCGCCGAGACGGCGCGGCGCACCGCCGACCAGCTCGCGGCGGCCGGGGTGACGGTGGTCTGTCTGCCTCAGGGCGGCTGCGGCGGCACCGACCGGCGCGAGACGGCTCCGGTACGGCTGCTGCGGGCGGCCGGCGTACGGGTGGCCGCGGGCAGCGGCGCCCTGCGCGACGTGTCGAACCCGGTGGGACGCGGCGACCCCTTGGAGGCGGCCTATCTGCTGGCCTCGCGGTACGGGTTGCGGCCCGAGGACTCGTACGAGGCGGTGAGTTCCTCGGCGCGGTCGGTCATGGGGCTGCCCGAGGTGCGGGTGGAGGCGGGTTTCCCGGCCGAGTTGCTGGCCCTACGTGGCGACCGGCTGGCGGGGGCGTTGTCGCTGGCGTACAGCCGCATCGTGGTGCATCGGGGGCGGGTGGTGGCGCGGACGAGCGCGGTCCGGGAGTACTGCAACTCGGCCGCGGCGGCGGAGCTGGGGTTGCCTCGGCAGGGGCGGGGTGAGTTGTCGTGAGGGGCGGAGCGGGGGTTGGAGTGGGGGCGCCTTGTGAGGGTGTGGGGTGGCGAGGGGCCCCGGTGAGGGTCGAAGGGGCGGGCTGGGGGCGCGTGCAGGCGTTAGGGGCGGTCGGTGTGGCGTTGTGCGCGGGGCGCGCACGCCAGGCGTGTGCGACTGCCCAGCATGGGTGCCGTGTGCGAGTGGGCAGTGCGGGCATCAACGGCGTGCGCCGGGAGCGCATGGTCGGCGCTCATGCGCCCGGCGCATACCGTCCACCTGTGCGCTCCGCGTGCGCACCCTGAGGCGTGGCTCAAGTCGTGCGGCGGACGCGGCCGTCCGGGCGTACGGTCGGAAACATGCGCATTGTCATCGCTGGTGGTCATGGTCAGATCGCGCTGCGGCTGGAGCGGCTGCTCGCTGCGCGCGGAGATGAGGTCGCGGGGATCATCCGTCACGCCGAACAGGGCAACGACCTGCGGGAGGCCGGTGCCGAACCGGTTCTGCTCGATCTGGAGTCGGCCTCGGTCGAAGAGGTCGCGGCTCATCTGCAGGGCGCCGACGCGGCGGTGTTCGCGGCGGGTGCGGGTCCCGGCAGCGGGGCGGCCCGCAAGGACACGGTGGACAAGGGGGCGGCGATCCTGTTTGCGGACGCGGCGGTTCGGGCGGGCGTACGACGACACGTGGTCGTCTCGTCGATGGGCGCCGATCCCGCGCACCAGGGCGACGACATCTTCGACGTGTATCTGCGCGCGAAGGGCGAGGCCGATGCGTACGTGCTGCGTCAGGACGCCCTGGACTCGACGATTCTGCGCCCCGGGATGCTGACGAACGACGCCGGCACCGGCCTCGTACGACTGGAGGCGCACACGGGCCGCGGCACCGTCCCCCGCGACGACGTGGCTGCCGTACTGGCGGAGTTGGTGGAGACCCCGGCGACGGCCGGCCTGACCCTGGAGCTGGTCAGCGGATCGGCGCCGGTGTCGGTCGCGGTGAAGTCGGTGGCCGGGAACTGAGGGTGCCCGGCGAGGGAGTTCCGGCCGCGCGGGAGGCCTTGCTGCGGCGCATGTACGAGGTCTTCTCGACCGACGAACGCGACGCCTTCGTATTGCTGTGCCTGGCGCCGGACGTCGACTGGCCGAACGTCCTCGACAGCGCCCGGCTGCACGGCCGCGAGGAGGTACGCGCCTACTGGGCACGGCAGTTCGCGGCCGGGCACCCCCTCGTACGGCTGGAGGGGTTGCGGCTCGACGGGGACGGCGAGGGGGTGGTGGCGACCGTTCGGCCCGGGACGCGGGACGCGTCGGGTGACCGGTGGGCGGAGGAGACGGTCGAGCACGTCTACCGGTTCGACGGGGACGGGCTGGTGACGCGGATGGACGTACGGGAGAGGACGGGAGAGGCCACAGGGGGCGCCTGACTCCCCTTAGAACAAGGGCAGTTGACCAGGTATCTCCGGGACGACGTATCCGTCCAGCGACGGCTGGGCCGCGTCGAGTTGCGCCTGGCTGCGCGAGCCGGGACAGGAGACGAGTACGCCGTTCTCGCGCGCGCCGGGCGGGTCGTGACGAGCGAACCGTCCGGCGACGACGGCGATCTCGCGACGGCATTCGGGGCAGCGTCTGCGGCGAGTGGACATGGGGTCAGTGTGCCCCGGGCGGGGGCGTGTTGTGCGCGGGGCACACGCTCCGGTCCGTGCATGGGCATCGCGCGCCGCCGTGTCGGCGATACCCCCTCCCCCGCAGCCCCGGTCACCCCGAAGCCTTCACCGGGGTCCTACGAAATCCGAATACGCTTGCTTAAGTCAATCAACCGATTTGGCTTAAGGGCGTCGCGTACGCCCGATGCCACTTGTCCACGGAGGCCCGACCCATGTCCCACACCCTTCCCCGACCCGCCGCCGGGGTGGTGTCCGCAGCGCCGCGGGCCAATGCCGTCGTCGCGGCCCTGGCCTTCGGCGGGATCGTGGTCTCGTGATGCAGAGACCCTGGTGATCCCGATCATCCCGGAGCTGCCGAAGCTCCTGAACGCCCCGGCGTCCGACCGCGCCGGGCCGGAGAATGGCGTGAACGTGAGGACGACGGCCGCACATGAAGAGACCCCGGCTGGTCTGCGTTTCCGCAGACCAGCCGGGGTCTCTTCATCAAAGTGGCGGCGCCAGGATTCGAACCTGGGAAGGCTGAGCCGGCAGATTTACAGTCTGCTCCCTTTGGCCGCTCGGGCACACCGCCGGGTTTGCTGCCGTTCGAACCGCTTTTCGGCGGTGCTCCCTGGCAACGACGTAAACAATACCCGATGCCGAGGGGTGCTTCGCCACCCGATTGATCTGCGCCCGGAGGACGACGGGTGGCTAGGCTTGTCCGGATGCGGCCCGGACCACGCCGGGCTCGGCGCCCACCCCCACGTACGCCGATACGCCCCCGTACGCACCCCATCACGCACCGATACAAGGAGCCACAGGACATGGCCGACTCCAGTTTCGACATCGTCTCGAAGGTCGAGCGGCAGGAGGTCGACAACGCCCTCAACCAGGCCGCCAAGGAGATCTCGCAGCGCTACGACTTCAAGGGCGTGGGTGCCTCGATCTCGTGGTCCGGCGACAAGATCCTCATGGAGGCGAACTCCGAGGACCGGGTCAAGGCCGTCCTCGACGTCTTCCAGTCCAAGCTGATCAAGCGCGGGATCTCCCTGAAGGCGCTGGACGCGGGCGAGCCCCAGCTCTCGGGCAAGGAGTACAAGATCTTCGCGTCGATCGAGGAGGGCATCTCCCAGGAGAACGCGAAGAAGGTGGCGAAGATCATCCGGGACGAGGGCCCCAAGGGGATCAAGGCGCAGGTGCAGGGCGACGAGCTGCGCGTCAGCTCGAAGAGCCGTGACGACCTGCAGGCCGTGATCGCGCTCCTGAAGGGCAAGGACTTCGACTTCGCGCTGCAGTTCGTGAACTACCGGTGAGCCACTGATTCACCGTTGCCGACTGAAACTCACCGGCGTCGGCCGGCGTCGGCCGCCAGTCCACGAGGAAGGGTGGGCACCTGGCGGGTGCCCACCCTTCTCGCCTGCTGGCTGCGGTCCGGGGCGTGCTCGGTCGTGCTCAGTTGCGCGAGTTGCCGAACAGGATGCGGTAGACGATCAGGAGCGCGAGTGAGCCGCCTATCGCCGCGGCCCATGTCGCGCCGTCGTAGAAGTTCTTGGTGATGGGATGGTCCAGCCAGCGGGCCGAGATCCAGCCGCCGATGAACGCACCCGCGATGCCGATGAGCGTCGTGCCGATGAAGCCGCCCGGGTCGCGGCCCGGCAGCAGAAACTTGGCGATGGCTCCGGCCAACAGCCCCAGGATGATCCAGCTGATGATGGTCATGCCGTGAACCTGCCCTTCCGCACTGTGCCTGCACTTTCCGGACAGTGAGATTTCGGTCAAGATCCGCTGTGCGCCACGTGCTTGTTGCTGCTCTTGCTTGTTCTCTTGCTTGTTCGTGCTCTGTTGATGAACAGGACGTCGCAGCGGCACTCATCGGTTGCAGTGATCAGTAGGGTGCGGGACATGGCATCGACCGGTTCTGCTTCCGAACTGCGGCGCACGCTGGGCGTGGGCGACGCCGTCGTCATCGGGCTCGGCTCGATGGTGGGAGCCGGGATCTTCGCCGCCCTGGGACCCGCAGCGCGTGCGGCCGGGTCCGGGCTGCTGCTCGGCCTTGCCGTCGCCGCCGTTGTCGCCTACTGCAACGCCATGGCGTCGGCCCGGCTCGCCGCCCTGTACCCGGCCTCGGGCGGCACGTATGTGTACGGGCGTGAGCGGCTCGGCCCGTTCTGGGGTTATCTCGCAGGCTGGTCGTTCGTGGTCGGAAAAACCGCCTCCTGTGCGGCGATGGCGCTCACTGTGGGGGCGTACGTCTGGCCAGGTCAGGCGCACGCCGTGGCGGTCGCGGCCGTGGTGGCGCTGACCGCGGTGAACTACGGCGGGGTCCAGAAGTCCGCGTGGGTCACGCGGGTGATCGTGGCGGTGGTGTTGGCTGTCCTCGCTTCCGTCGTGGTGGTGTGCCTGGGGTCCGGGATGTCCGACGCGGGGCGCCTGGACGTAGGTACCTCGGGCGGTGCGGGCGGGGTGCTGCAGGCGGCCGGGCTGCTGTTTTTCGCGTTCGCCGGGTACGCACGCATTGCGACCCTGGGCGAGGAGGTACGGGATCCGGCGCGCACCATCCCGCGCGCGATCCCTTTGGCCCTGGGCATCGCGCTGGCGGTGTACGTGTGTGTGGCGGTGGCTGTCCTTTCCGTGCTGGGGGCCGACGGTCTCGGGCGTGCGGGTGCTCCGCTGGCCGACGCGGTGCGGGCGGCCGGGGTGCCGGGGCTGGTTCCGGTGGTGCGGGTGGGGGCCGCCGTGGCGGCGCTCGGTTCGCTGCTCGCCCTGATCCTGGGCGTCTCGCGGACGACGCTGGCCATGGCCCGCGACCGGCACCTTCCCGGCGCGCTGTCGGCCGTGCATCAGCGTTTCCAGGTACCGCACCGGGCCGAACTGGCCGTGGGTGCCGTGGTCGCCGCCCTGGCCGCCACGGTGGACGTACGGGGTGCGATCGGTTTCTCCTCCTTCGGTGTGCTGGCGTACTACGCCGTGGCCAACGCCTCTGCCTGGACGCTGAGTTCGGCCACGAGGGCGCGGCTGTTGCCTGCGGTGGGTCTTCTCGGGTGCGTGGTGCTGGCGTTCTCGCTGCCGGGGGTTTCCGTGGTTGTGGGCGCGGGTGTGTTGGCGGTTGGTGTGGGCGCGTATGGCGTACGTCGATGGGTGGCTGCGCGGTAGCGGGGTGGGCCGAAGGCAGTCGGGGTGGGTGGGCACCTGGGCAAGGCTTCCGGTCAGGGTGCGCGTGGTGGTCCGGTGATCAGGGCGGGGCGAGCACGCTCTTCCGGTTTTTGCCTCGCGGGATCTCCGCGACCGCCGTACTAACGGGATCGCCGCGCTGTCGTACGCATGGTGTCGGGGCTGCTAGGAGGCTCGTGCCGCCGTGGCGCGTATTGCGGAAGTCGGTCCAAGGGGCCATCTCTCGTTCCTCGTTCGTCTCCTCGTACCAGCCCGTGCCATCCACCCAGGACCTCAGCCAGGCGTTGAGGCTGGGGCGTCGACGTGCCAGGCGTCGTCGGCGTGATCGGCGCTCGACTCGAAGAGGAGGACTGGAGCTTCCGGGGTACAGCAGTCCACGCACGCGTACATCGCGCAGCCCCAGTGGGATATCGGCAGGACGCCTTCGGGCCAGGGCCAGTCGGGGTCCCTGCGGGCGCTCTCGCGATTGGCGAGGTACTGCACCACGGCGGCGGGCTCACCCGCGGGCGGGCTGTCGAGGAGAGGCAACAGGCCGTACTCCGGGCCGAATCCGCCGTCTCCTATGCCCAGGTAGAGGTCGGCGAGCAGGGGCGGGAGGGGAAAGCCCAGGGTGCTCTCCGCGCGGGCGAGCGTGGACGCGTCGGCGGGCTCCGGGAGTGAAGGCCAGCCCCAGGGGCGGGCGTTGTGTGCCTTGGTTGACACCCGTGCCGGCAACTGCTCGTTCTCGGTCATGGGTTCATGATGCAAGGCGCCACTGACAGTCGGGCCGTCCTGTGGACAACCTACGGGCTGTGGAAAACCCGGTCACTCGGATGGGGGCGAGCGGCCTGCCCCACCCTGGTCCCGGTCGCTCAGCGAGTGGCGAACGGCTGGTCCGTCGGCACGATCTCGCGGCCGAGCGGCAGCAGCGAAACCGGGATCAGCTTGAAGTTGGCGATGCCGAACGGGATGCCGATGATCGTGATGCACAGGGCAATGCCGGTGACGATGTGCGTGAGCGCGAGCCACCAGCCCGCGAGGATCAGCCACAGGACGTTGCCGACGCAGGAGGGCGCACCGGCGTCACGACGCTCGACCGTCGTGTACCCGAAGGGCCACAGGGCGTAGACACCGATGCGGAACGCCGCGATGCCGAACGGGATGCCGATGATCGTGATGCAGAGAAGAATGCCCGCGGCCAGGTAGCCGAGGAACAGCCAGAATCCGCTCAGGACGAGCCAGATGACGTTCAGGATGGTTTTCACTGGGGGCGACCTGCCATCTTCTCGAGCCGGGCGATGCGCTCCGCCATCGGCGGGTGTGTCGAGAACATCTTGGAGAGTCCCTGGCCCGGGCGGAACGGGTTCGCGATCATCATATGACTCGCGGTCTCGATGCGCGGCTCAGGCGGCAACGGCAGCTGCTTGGTACCTGCTTCGAGCTTGCGCAGCGCGCCGGCGAGCGCGAGGGGATCGCCGGTCAACTGGGCGCCGGAGGCATCGGCTTCGTATTCCCTGGAGCGGCTGATGGCCAGCTGGATGAGGGTGGCCGCGAGTGGGCCCAGGATCATGATCATCAGCATGCCGAGGATGCCCGGGCCGTCGTCGTCGTTGGAGCGGCCGACCGGGATCAGCCAGGCGAAGTTGACCAGGAACATGATCACGGAGGCCAGGGCGCCGGCGACCGACGAGATGAGGATGTCGCGGTTGTAGACGTGACTGAGCTCGTGGCCGATGACGCCGCGCAGTTCGCGCTCGTCCAGGATGCGCAGGATGCCTTCCGTGCAGCACACGGCCGCGTTGCGCGGGTTGCGGCCCGTCGCGAAGGCGTTCGGCGCCTCCGTCGGGGAGATGTACAGGCGCGGCATGGGTTGGCGAGCCTGGGTCGAGAGGTCGCGGACCATGCGGTACAGGGCGGGGGCCTCGAACTCGCTGACAGGGCGCGCGCGCATCGCGCGTAGCGCCAGCTTGTCGCTGTTCCAGTACGCGTACGCATTCGTCCCCAAAGCGATCACAACCGCGACGACGAGCCCCATGCGGCCGAAGAAGCTGCCGATGACGATGATGAGGGCGGACAGTCCTCCGAGGAGAACTGCGGTCCTTAGCCCGTTGTGCCGGCGGTGCACGGTACGCCCTCCAAGTCGTGCAGCAGGGGAACCCTTTGCTTGCTGATCTCGGTGCCACTGGTGCCGTGGTGTCACGTCCAGTGGACCCTCCCGTACTGGTCAACGCCAGGCGAGGGCCACTAGTTCCCTTGTGCGTACGGCGGCCTGCGTGGGCCGTCCGGGTGACTGCGGCCCTGGGTGGTCAACGTCGGCTCAGAAGAGGGTCGTGCCGGCGAAGCGCAGGACCAGCTGGGGTGCACCGGAAAGGACGACGCCGAGGACGCCGGTGAGGGTGAGCGCCGCCGTGAGGGGTGCCGGGAGGCGGTGCTTGACGGGCTCGCCCTCGGGGGCGCGGAACAGCAGTGCCGTCCATTGGAGGTAGTAGAAGAGGGCGATGACGACGTTGACGGCCATGACCACGGCCAGCCAGCCGAGTCCCGCGTCGACCGCCGCCGAGAACACGGTGACCTTGGCGAACAGGCCGATGATGCCCGGGGGCAGTCCGGCCAGGCAGAGCAGGAAGAAGGCCAGCAGGAGGGCGGCGACCGGATTGCTCGCGTGGAGGCCGCGGTAGTCCGTGATGCGGTTCGCGGACCTGGTACGGCCCACCAGTGCGGCCATCGCGAAGGCTCCGAGGTTCACGGCGGCGTACATGAGGGCGTAGGCGACCGTGGAACCGATCGAGTGCTCGGCGTTGTCGGAGTAGGCGGCCGCGGCGATCGGTACGAGGAGGTAGCCGGCCTGGCCGACCGACGACCAGGCCAGCAGCCGCACCGCGCTGTACGCGCGCGTGGCTTGCTGGCGCAGGGCACCGACGTTGCCGACCGTCATGGTGAGCGCGGCCAGCGCCGCGAGCGCGGGCCCCCAGACGTCGGCGTACGAGGGGAACGCGACCACCGTGACGAGGATGAGGCCGGAGAAGCCGACCGCCTTGCCGACGACCGACAAATAGGCGGCGATGGGCAGAGGCGCCCCGACGTAGGTGTCGGGGACCCAGAAGTGGAAGGGCACGGCGGCCGTCTTGAAGGCGAAGCCGACGAGGGTGAGCACGACACCGGTCTGGGCGAGCGTGTGGAGCTGTCCGTCGACGTGCTGGATCCGGTCGGCGACCTGGGTGAGGTAGAGGGTGCCGGTGGTGGCGTACACGAAGCTGATGCCCATGAGGCTGACGGCGGTCGCGGTGACCGACGACAGGAAGAACTTCAGGGCCGCTTCGGAGGACTTCTTGTCGCCGTGCCGGATGCCGACGAGGGCGAAGGCCGGCAGCGAAGCGACCTCCAGGGCGACGATCAGGGTCGCGAGGTCCCGGGAGGCGGGCAGGAGAGCGGCGCCGGCCGCGGAGGAGAGCAGCAGGAACCAGTACTCCCCTTCGGGGAGTTGTCTGTCGGCGTCCTTCAGGGCTGTCACCGACAGGAGGGCTGCGAGGAGGGCGCCGCCGAGGACCAGGAACTGGATGACGAGCGTGAAGCGGTCCGCGGTATAGCTGCACGCGTGTGTGCCGTTCACGCAGAAGGTGCTGCGGTCGCCGTCCAGGAGGGGCAGCAACAGGAACGCGGAGGCGGCGAGGCCGGCGACCGAGACCCAGCCGAGGAGTGCCTTCCTGGCGTCGGCGACGAACAGGTCGGCGACGAGGACGACGAGTCCGACGACCGCAGTGAGGGTGGGTGGCGCAATGGCGAGCCAGTCGACGGACTGGACGAGACTCGCGGCCAGCGGCTGGGCCAGGGAGCTCATCGGGTGCCTCCTGAGAGGAGCTGCTGTACGGCCGGGTCGGTCAGGCCGAGGAGGGCCTTGGGCCACAGGCCGGCGGCGACGGTGAGGGCGACGAGCGGGGTCCAGGCCGCGAACTCGTACGTGTGGACGTCGGCGAGCTGCGGCGCTTCCTGCGGTACGGCGCCCATGCAGACGCGGCGGACCACGACCAGCATGTACGCGGCGGTGAGGAGGGTACCGAAGGCCGCGATCGCCATGAAGGTGAGGAAGGCCGGGCGGCTGAGGTCGTGGGCGGGCTTGAACGCGCCGAACAGCGCCAGCATCTCGCCCCAGAATCCGGCCAGACCCGGCAGTCCGAGCGAGGCGACCGCGCCGAAGGCGAGCAGGCCGCCGAGGCGGGGGGCCTTGCCGTAGAGCGCGGCGCCGGTGTCCTCGGCGAGGGTGTCGAGGTCGGTCGTACCCGTGCGGTCCTTCAACGCACCGACCAGGAAGAACAGCAGGCCGGTGATGAGGCCGTGGGCGACGTTGGCGAACAGGGCGCCGTTCACGCCGGTCGGGGTCATGGTCGAGATGCCGAGCAGGACGAAGCCCATGTGACCGACGGAGGAGTAGGCGATGAGGCGCTTGAGATCGCCCTTCGCACCCTGCTTGGCGAGGGCCAGGCAGGCCAGGGATCCGTAGATGATCCCGACGACGGCGAAGGCGGCGAGGTAGGGCGCGAAGGTGTGGAATCCGTCCGGCGCGATCGGGAGGAGGATCCGGACGAACCCGTACGTACCCATCTTCAGCAGGACCCCGGCCAGCAGGACCGAACCGACGGTCGGTGCGGCGGTGTGGGCGTCGGGCAGCCAGCTGTGCAGCGGCCACATCGGCGTCTTGACCGCAAGCCCGATCCCGATCGCCAGAACTGCGATGACCTGCACGGATGTGGTCAGCGACCGGCCGTTGTCAGTGGCGAGTGCCACCATGTCGAATGTGCCGGCCTTGATCCCGATCAGGAGCAGGCCGAGCAGCATGACGACCGAACCGAGCAGTGTGTAGAGGATGAACCGCCAGGCGGCCTGGGTCCTGCCCTCGCCGCCCCAGCGGGCGATGAGGAAGTACATCGGGATGAGGACCATCTCGAAGGCGAGGAAGAACAGCAGCAGATCGAGGACGGCGAAGCTCGCAAGGGTGCCGGACTCGAGGACCAGCAGCAGCGCTACGAAGGCCTTCGGGGTCGGACCCGAAGGCATCTTGAAGTACGAGTAGAGCGCGCAGAGGAAGGTCAGCAGCGCGGTCAGGACCAGAAGGGGGAGGGAGATGCCGTCGATGCCGAGGTGGATCCGCACATCGAGCGCGGGAATCCAGCTGATGTCGGTCGTGGCCTGCATCTTCGACGGGTGGTCGTGGTCGAAGCCGAGCGCGAGGGCGATCGCGGCGATGAGGACCGCGCCGGTCACGGTCACGCCGTGGCGGAGCACGGCCTGCTCGGGTGACTTCCCCTTCAGTCCGGGCGGGGCGGGCAGAAGAGCGGCGACCGCCCCGAGGAGCGGGCCGACGACGACGAATGCCAGAAGGAACTGCATCACGGACTCGTTGATATCGATCACGCCTGCTCACGCTCCCGTGGCGACGAGGAGGACGGCGACCGCCAGGACGACGGTGCCGGCGAGCAGCGCGCTCACGTAGGTCTGCACATTGCCGGTCTGGGCGCGCCGTACGGCGGCACCGAGCAGACGCGGTAGGGCGCCTGCACCGCGTACGTAGGTCTCGACGACCTCGCGGTCCAGGAAGCGGACGAGACTCGCTCCGCCTTGGACCGGTCGGACGAAGAGGGCCGCGTACACGGCGTCGAGGTGGAAGCCGACGGCTGCGTGCCGGTGCAGTGGGCCGAGCAGCAGCCGTCCCGGGTCCGCCGGGTCGGGCGCGTAGGCCACTCCCCCGTAGGCGGGCGCGTGGCTGGCGATGGCCTCGGCCTCGACGAGTCCGGCGTCGCCCTCGGGGTGGGCCGCGACCGCGCCGAGCGGGACACGGGACGCAAGGGTGGTGGTGTGCCGCCAGGCCGCATAGGTGACGATGCCGCCGACCAGGGCCACACCCGTGCCGAGCACGGAGGTGGTGAGCGTCGGGGTGAGGTCGCGGCCGTCGAACCATTCGGGCAGCGAGCGGTAGGCGAGCCCCCCGAGCGCGAGGGAGGGTACGGCGAGCACCCACAGCACCACGGTCATGGTCAGCGGCTGGCGGCCGTGGTCGGGGGCCTCTGCACCCCGGCCGTGGAAGGCCAGCAGCCACAGGCGCATCGCGTACGCCGCGGTGAGTACGGCGGTGAACAGGCCCGCGAGGAGCGTGATCCAGCCTGCGGCGACGGGGGCGTGCCCCGTGTGGCCGGAGACCACGTGCTCGGCGGCGCCGAGGACGGACTCCTTGGAGAAGAAGCCGCTGAAGGGCGGGATCGCGGCGAGCGCGAGAAGCGCCACGGTCATCGTCCAGTAGGCGTCGGGGATGCGTTCACGGAGGCCTCGCATGCGGGACATGGCGGCCAGCGAGTTGGTGCCGGCGGCATGGATGATCACGCCGGCCGCGAGGAACAGCAGCGCCTTGAAGGCGCCGTGGGACAGGAGGTGGAAGACGGCGGCTGAGCGGTCGCCGACAGCGAGGGCGCCGGTCATGTAGCCGAGCTGGCCGATCGTCGAGTAGGCGAGGACGCGCTTGATGTCGTCCTGGGCGAGCGCGGCAAGACCCGAGCCGACCATCGTGACGGCGGCCATGACGGCGAGGACGACCATCGCGGCCCGGGAGGCCTCGAAGACAGGGAGGAGGCGGGCGATGAAGTAGACACCGGCGGCCACCATCGTCGCGGCGTGGATCAGCGCGGACACGGGCGTGGGGCCCGCCATCGCGTCGGGGAGCCAGGTGTGCAGCGGGAACTGCGCCGACTTGCCCGCCACGCCTGCCAGGAGCAGCAGGGCGATCAGTGTCGGGTGGTCGAGTCCGCCGCTCGCGACCGCATCGAGGACCTTGGTGATGCGGAAGGAGCCGGCGTCCGTGGCGAGGGCGAACAGGCCGATGAGGAAGGGGACGTCACCGAGCTTGGTCACCAGGAAGGCCTTGATGGAGGCGGCGCGGGCCTCCGGGGTCTCCCAGTAGTGGCCGACCAGGAAGTACGAGCAGATACCCATGATCTCCCAGCCGACCAGCAGCACGATCAGGTCGCCGGAGTAGACGACGAGCAGCATCGCGGAGGTGAAGAGGGACACCAGGGCGGCGTACGAGGGGTAGCGCGGGTCGTCGCGCAGGTAGCCCGTCGAGTAGATCTGCACGCAAGTGGCTACGACGCCGACCAGAACGGCGACGAGCGCGGCGAAGCCGTCGACGTGCAGGGCGAGTTCGATGGGGACCGAGCCGGTGGGCGTGAGCTCGGTGGCGGCGTCGATCGCCTGGTCACCGCCCTGGCGCACGGCGACCAGCACGGCCAGCACGAGGGAGGCAAGGGTCGGCAGAACAGCGAGCGGGCGGACGAAGCCGGGGGCCGTGCGCCCCAGGAGCAGGCCGGAGGCGGCGCCCAGGAACGGCAGGAGGGGGACGAGGACGGCGAGGGTGGTCGTGGTCACGCGGCGGCCTCGGCCTTCCCGGTCTCTTCCGCCGTGAGGGCGTTGCCGTCGCTCTCGTGGCCCTCGGCGCTGTCGCGAAGCTTGTCGATGTCCGAGGTGCCGCGGTTGCGGTACACGGCGAGGACGATCGCCAGGCCGATACCGATCTCGGCGGCGGCGATGGCGATGGTGAACAGGGTCAGGGCCTGGCCGGAATGCAACGTTTCCTGGGCGGCCTTGCTCAGCCAGACGTCGAAGGCGACGAGGTTGAGGTTGACGGCGTTGAGCATCAGCTCGACGGACATCAGGACCAGGATCGCGTTGCGGCGGGCGAGGACGCCGTACAGGCCGGTGCAGAAGAGGAGGGCGGAGAGGACGGCGGGATAGGCGAGGTGCATCAGCGGACGCCTTCCTGCTCGGCCGGGCTGTTTCCCTCGATCGGGTGATTACGGGAATCAGGGACAGATGGGGAACTACCGGTTGCGGCCCGGGAGTTCACAGGGGGAGAGCTCATCTCCGCCTTTGCCTTGCGGGACAGGACGATGGCGCCGACCAGGGCGGCGAGGAGGAGGACGGAGAGAGCCTCGAAGGGGAGGACCCAGTTCTGGAAGAGGCTCGCTCCGGTGACAGCCGTGGAGCCGGCGGCTGGGCCGTCCAGGTCGATCCAGGTCGTGCGAAAGGCGTCGACGACGACCCAGACCAGGGCGGCGGCCGCGGCGACGGCCACGGTGAGCGCGGCCCACCGGTTGCCGGAGTCGGCATCCGGGGAGCGGCCGATCGGGGCCTTGGTGAGCATCAGACCGAACAGGAGGAGGACGACGACGGAACCCACATAGATGAGGACCTGTACCCAGGCGATGAACTCGGCGGTGAGCAGGAGGTATTCGACGGCAAGGCCACCCAGGGTGACGACCAGCCAAAGGGCGGCATGCACCAGTTGCCGAGTGGTGACGGTGACCAGGGCTGCGCCGAAAGTGGCCAGGCCGACGAGGAGGAAGGCGATCTCGACGCCGGTCGGGGAGAGAAAGCCGTGGGTGCCGGCGGCGGCCGTGGGCGCGGTGGCGTGGGCTGCCGTCGCGTGAGCGGCCATGGCATGCACCACCGTCGCGGTGGCTGCGATGGCGGTCACGACGCACCTCCCTCGGGTTCGGTCGGCAGGACAGGCTCGGCAGGTTCGGTGGGCTCAGCCTGTGCGGCCGCAAGCTTCTCCGCGGTCTTGCGGGCCGCTGCGATCTCCTTCGGCTCCTCCGCGCCGGGGTCGAGGGCCGGCGGGGCCGGGACTGTCCACATCCACTCGCGGAGCTTGTCGCGTTCGTGGGTGAGTTCGTGGATGTCGGTCTCGGCGTATTCGAACTCCGGGGACCAGAACAAGGCGTCGAAAGGACAGACCTCGATGCAGATACCGCAGTACATGCACAGGGAGAAGTCGATGGCGAAGCGATCGAGGACGTTGCGGCTGCGTTCGCGGCCGCCGGGGGTGGCCGCCGGAACCGTCTCCTTGTGGGAGTCGATGTAGATGCACCAGTCCGGGCACTCCCGGGCGCAGAGCATGCAGACCGTGCAGTTCTCCTCGAACAAGCCGATGACGCCGCGGGTGCGGGGCGGCAGGTCGGGCTGGACGTCGGGGTACTGCTCGGTGACGGTCTTCCGCGTCATCGTGCGGAGGGTGACCGCCAGGCCCTTGGCCAGGCCGGAGCCGGGGATGCGGGACCGGGTGGGCGGGAGCGGCTCAGCCATCAGGAGATCACCACCTTGACGATGCCCGTGAGGGCGATCTGAGCGAGGGAGAGAGGAACGAGGAGGGTCCAGGAGAGTCTCTGGAGCTGGTCCTCGCGCAGGCGGGGATAGGTGACGCGGAGCCAGATCACAAGGAAGGCGAGGACGGCCGTCTTGAGCAGGGTCCAGACCCAGCCGAGGCCGTCGGCGCCCCACGGGCCGTGCCAGCCGCCCAGGAAGAGGACGGTGGTGAGGCCGCACAGGACGATGATTCCGGCGTACTCGGCGAGGAGGAACAAGGCGAAACGCAGGCCGGTGTACTCGGTGTACGCGCCGAAGATGATCTCCGAGTCGGCGACGGGCATGTCGAAGGGCGGGCGCTGGAGTTCTGCGAGACCGGCAACGAAGAAGACGATCGCGCCGACGATCTGCCAGGGCAGCCACCACCAGTGGAAGGCGTCCAGGATGCCGGGGAGGGAGACCGTGCCGGCCGCCATCGCGACGGAGGCGGCGGCGAGGAGCATCGGGAGTTCGTAGGCGAGGAGCTGCGCGGCGGTACGGAGGCCGCCGAGGAGGGAGAACTTGTTGGCGGAGGCCCAGCCGGCCATGAGGGAGCCGAGGACGCCTACGCCCATCACCGCCAGGACGAAGAAGATGCCTGCGTCCAGGACCTGACCGACCGCACCCTCGCCGGGGCCGATGGGGATCGTGAGGAGCACCAGGAGGTACGGGAGGAGGGCCACGGCGGGGGCGAGCTGGAAGATGCGGCGGTCCGCGCCCGCCGGGACGACGTCTTCCTTCTGCGCGAACTTCACGCCGTCGGCGACGAGTTGGGCCCAGCCGTGGAAGCCGCCGGCGTACATCGGACCGAGGCGGCCCTGCATGTGGGCCATGACCTTGTGCTCGGTCTGGCCGACGATCAGGGGGAAGGTGAGGAAGACGACGAACACGATCAGGAGTCGCAGGGTGACGTCCAGAGCGTCGGTCACTGCGGGCCTCCTGCACGGTCTTCGGGGTTCGCGGCCGGATCTTCCGCGGATGGATCTTCGGGGGTGGAGTGGGGTGACTTCTCGGCGGGGGCCTCCTTGGAGGAGGTCGGCCTTGTGGGGCTGTCACCCGGGGTTGCTTCGGCGGAGCCTGAACCCGCTTCGGAGTCGGCGTCGGCACCGGCGGACGGTTTCGGGGAGGGTTCAGCTCGGACCGGCGGTTCAGCAACGGGCTCAGCATCCGGGCTCGGCTCGATCGTCGGCTGCCGCTCCGGTACCGGGCTCGGCTCGCCCTCCGAGGACGACATCGTGTCCGTGCTCGGCTTCGTGTCCGCGCTCGGCTTCATTTCCGGGCTCGACTTCGTCCCAGGCCTCGGTCCAGTCTCCGAGCCTGGCCCGCTCTCCGGGGCCAGACCGTTCTCCAAGCCCGGTTCGCTCTCCGGCCTCGGTTCGCTCTCCGACGCCGACTTGTCCTCCGGCTTCGGCTCGTCCTCCGGCCTCGGCTGGCTCTCCGGCTCGTCGAAAGCCGGGCGGGCGTGGTGCCACGGGGCGTCTGCGCTGCGGGGGCCGGGTGCGGGCCGGGTGGTTGGGGTCGCCGGCGACGGGGTTCGGGTGGGCTGCGAGGCCGAGCCTTCGCTCGCGCTGCGTGTGCGTCGCGGCGTTGTCGCACCGGAGGCACCAGGCTGCCGGTCGGCCGGGGCACCCTCAGCCGAAGCCGACGCCGCCTGGCTCGCCGACCCCTCCGACGCCGAACGCGCACGCCGCGGAGCAGCCGGGGCATCGGCAAGCCCTGCGTCCGCTGCCCGACTGCTCGCACCCTCCGCCTGGCTCACCGACCCCTCCGCCGGCGAACCCGTACGCCGTGATGCAGCCGGAGACCCCGCAGCACCCTCAGCCGAACTCTCCGCCTGACTCGCCGACCCCTCCGACGCCGAGCGCGCACGCCGCGGAGCAGCCGGGGCGTCGGCAGAGGGTGGGGGCGTCGCCTGGCTCGCCGAGCCCTCCGCCGCCGAGCGGGCGCGGCGCACCGGGCGGTCGCCTGATGCGCGAGCCGGGCGGTCGGGCGAGGGGCGGCCTGCGGCTCGGGTGGGGCGGGCCGGGGCCGGAGGGAGTTGGCCCTTCAGGGGGCCCCATTCGTTCGGGTCGGGGACGCCCGGGGGGAGCATCTGGCGGCGCTTGGGGCCGCCGTGGTCGGACTCTCCGGGTTCCTTGGCGCCCGGCCAGGCCTTGGCCACGCGGGCGGCCAGCACGAAGTCCTTGCGGAGGGGGTGGCCTTCGAAGGTTTCCGGGAGGAGGAGGTGGTCCAGGGCGGGGTGGCCCTCGAAGACGACGCCGAACATTTCATGGGTCTCGCGTTCGTGCCAGGCCGCGCCCGCGTAGATGTCGACGGCGGAGGCCAGCCTCGGCGCCTCGTGCGGGACCGTGGTGCGCAGCAGCAGGCGGCGCACGGGAGACAGGGAGACGACGTGGGCCGAGACGCGGAAACCCGTGCCCGGTTCGTCGACCGCGCTCAGCCAGTCGAAGTAGGTGCACGACAGCCGGTCGCGGGCCACTTCCAGCGCTTCCAGCCAGGTGGTCGGCGGGACGTCGACCGTCAGGAGCTCGTAGGACTCCTCGGCGGTGGCCTCCGTGCCGAACAGCTCGTCGGCGGGGGCGGGGAGCCAGCCGACCGTGCTCATCGGTCCTCCCCCGAAGGAGCGTCGGGAGCCGACGGGGATCCGGCAGCCGGTGGCTTCACCAGGCCGCTCTGCAGGGCCGCCGCCGACGGGCGTGCCGGTCCCGTGCCGTACCGCTCCCCCAGCGACTCGCGGGCGATCTTCTCCTGGAGCTTCAGGATCCCCTGGAGGAGGGCCTCGGGGCGGGGCGGGCAGCCGGGGACGTAGACGTCGACCGGGATGATCTGGTCGACGCCCTTGGTGACGGAGTAGGAGTCCCAGTAGGGGCCGCCGCAGTTGCTGCAGGCGCCGAAGGAGATGACGTACTTGGGTTCCGGCATCTGTTCGTACAGGCGCTTCACGGCCGGGGCCATCTTGTCCGTGACCGTGCCGGACACGACCATCAGGTCGGCCTGGCGGGGGCCCGGTGCGAAGGGGATGACGCCGAGGCGGATGAAGTCGTGGCGGGCCATCGACGCGGCGATGAACTCGATCGCGCAGCAGGCGAGGCCGAAGTTGAAGACCCAGAGCGAGTACCGGCGGCCCCAGTTGAGGACCACCTTCATCGGCTCGGGGGCCAGGCGGGCGAGGGCGCCCAGCCGTTTCGGCTCCGGGAGGAGTACGGGCTGACCGTTGGTGTCCGGCGTCGTCACGTCCATGCCAGGACGCCCTTCTTGTATGCGTACAGCAGGCCCACGGCCAGGAAGCCGAGGAAGATGAACATCTCCACCAGTGTGGTCACGCCGTACCCGTGGGCGGCAAACACCGTCGCCCAGGGGAACAGGAAGATCGAGTCGACGGCGAAGATGACGTACAGGAAGGCGTAGACGTAGTAGCGGACCTGGGTGTGGGCCCAGCCCTCGCCGACGGGGTCGACTCCGCACTCGTACGTCAGGAGCTTCTCGGGGGTGGGGACCACGGGCCGTAGCAGTCGGCCGGCCCCGAAGGCGACCGCGACGAAGAGCACGCCGACGACGGCGAGCAGTCCGACGACCGAGTAGGACTGGAAGTAGCCCGCCGCGACGACGGCCGGATCGGCGACGGTCGGTTCCCGCACGTCCGTACCCCTCGCTCCCTGCGACTTTGATGAACGCTGCTGTTCGACGATCTGTACGCACGGGAGTCTAGGCCCTGATAAAGAGACGGTAAGCAGCCCGTCACCGCTTGGAACGTCCTTTGAGACGTCCTTGAGATGCGGGGAAGACCTAAGGGAAGCCGCCGGGGAGCCGCAGGGGTGGGGTTTTCCCCAGGGGACGGGGGCGGCCGACCTCATGGCGCGGGCGCGCGGCGCGCGGCACGCTAGCCCATATGACCGAACGACACTCGCGCCCGATGGGGGCCCCGGAAGGTGACGGCGACCGACTGCCGCCTGCCCGTTTCGCCTACGACCGGCACACCTGGAAGGAGATCGCGCATCTGCTGGCGAACCTTCCGGTGTCGCTGATCGGGTTCATCTACGTCGTGACGGTGCTGTTCACCGGCTTCTGGCTGACCGTGACGGTGGTCGGGTTCCCGCTGCTGGCCGCCGGTCTGACGGGCGCGCGGCTGCTGGGCAGGATGGAGCGGGCGCGGGCGCGGAAGCTGCTCGGGGTGCGGGTGGACGAGCCGAGCCCGCTGCCCGGACGCGGCACGGGCTTCGTCCCGCGGCTGTGGATGAGGGTGAAGGACCCGGTGGGCTGGCGCACGGTGCTGTACGACTTCATCCGGCTGCCCTGGGGGATCCTGACCTTCGTCATCACGCTGACCTCGTTGTTCGTGCTGTGGCCGGTGCTGCCGTTCATCGCGCGGGGTCTGGCCAACGCCGACCGGGCGATGGTGCGCGGGCTGCTGTCGCCCTCCGACGAGTTGGAGCGGCGTATCGCGGAGTTGGAGTCGGACCGGGGGGTCGTGGTCGACACGGCCAACGCCGATCTGCGGCGGATCGAGCGCGATCTGCACGACGGGGCGCAGGCCCGCCTGGTCAGTCTGGCGATGGGGCTGGGCCTGGCCAAGGAGAAGCTCCTGGAGGACCCCGACTCGGCGGCGGAGATGGTCGCGGAGGCGCACGGCGAGGTGAAGCTCGCACTGCAGGAGCTGCGGGACCTGGCCAGGGGGATCCATCCCGCCGTACTGACGGACCGGGGGCTCGATGCCGCGCTGTCCGCGGTCGCCTCGCGCTGCACGGTGCCCGTGAAGGTGACGGTCGATCTGGCGTCCCGGCCTGCCGCGGCCATCGAGGGCATCGCCTACTTCACCGTGTCCGAGCTGCTGCAGAACATCAGCAAGCACAGCGCGGCGAAGAACGCGTCCGTCGAGGTGTGGCGGGCGACGGACCGGCTGCTCATCCAGGTCGAGGACGACGGCCGCGGAGGTGCGCGCCTGGACGGAGGCTCGGGGATGCAGGGCCTCGCCGACCGGCTGGACGCCGTCGACGGCCTGTTCGTCATCGACTCGCCGCAGGGCGGCCCGACTGTGATCACGGCGGAGCTGCCGTGGCGCGACCGCGCTCCCGGCCAGGGGTAGGGAAAACCCCACTTCCAAGACGCCGACGGCCTCCATGGTCCGCGGACCTGCGGCGCAGCAGTGTGGGGGTACGGCAGGACAGCCGCAGCCGGACAGGGCGAACGGGACGAGTAGAACGGACGACGCCGATGGCCACGGAGTACGGACAGGGCTACGGGCACGACAGCGGGCTCGCCTTCACCGAGGGGACGCGGCGCCGGCTGCCCGCTGGGCTGCGGGCTCCGTTCGAGGGGCGCAGCTGGCGCGAGTTCGGGTATGTGCTGCTGAGCCTGCCGATCGGCATCATGCTCTTCGTCTACGCCGTCACGATGGTGTCGCTCGGGGCGGGACTTCTGGTGACGTTCCTCGGGATTCCGGTGCTGGCGGCGGGGCTGGCCGGCTGCCGCGGGTTCGGAGCGCTGGAGCGGGCGCGGGCGCGGGGGCTGCTGGGCCTTGAGGTGGCCGAACCGGAGCCGCTGCGGATGCGCAAGCCCGGGGTGATGGCCTGGATGGGGGCCGTGCTGAAGAGCGGCACCTCGTGGCGGGCGCTGCTGTATGCGCTGGTGCAGTTCCCGTGGTCGGTGTTCTCGTTCGTGGTCGCCGTCAACTTCTGGGCGTACGGCTGGGGGCTGCTGACGTATCCGCTGTGGTTCTGGCTCTTTCCGATGTACGGCGGTCAGGGCGGGCTTCAGCTGTACGGCGACGGCAGCCACAGCATCTACCTCGACAACCCCTTCGAGATCACCGTCACCGCGCTGGTGGGGCTGCTGTTCACGCTGGCCACGCCGTGGATCGTGCGGGCGCTGACCATGGTGGACCGGGTGCTGGTGCACGGGCTGCTCGGGCCGTCCCGGCTGGCGACGCGGGTGGTGGAGCTGGAGTCGGACAGGGGTGTCGTGGTGGACACGGCGGCTGCCGATCTGCGGCGGATCGAGCGGGATCTGCACGACGGGGCGCAGGCCCGGCTGGTGGCCTTGGCCATGGATCTGGGGCTGGCGAAGGAGAAGCTGGCGGAGGATCCGCGGGCGGCGGCGCAGATGGTCGACGAGGCGCACGGTGAGGTGAAGACGGCGCTGCAGGAGCTGCGGGATCTGGCGCGCGGGATTCATCCGGCCGTGCTGACGGACCGGGGGCTGGATGCGGCGCTGTCCGCTGTGGCCTCGCGGTGCACCGTGCCGGTGCAGGTGGAGGTGGATCTGGTGGAGCGGCCGGCGCCGGCGATCGAGGGGATCGCGTACTTCACGGTGTCGGAGTTGCTGCAGAACATCAGCAAGCATGCGCGGGCGACGTGGGCTGCGGTGGATGTGTGGCGGGTGGAGAACCGGCTGATGGTGCAGGTTGTGGACAACGGGGCGGGTGGGGCGGAGGCCTCCGGGGGGTCTGGGCTGAAGGGGCTTGCGGAGCGGTTGGATGCGGTGGACGGGATTCTGGTGGTGGATTCGCCGGTGGGGGGGCCTACTCGGGTGACTGCGGAGTTGCCGTGGCGGGGGGAGCGGGCGCTGGGGTGAGCGCCGGCCCTCTTTCGCCCCCGCCGGCCCTACCCTTCCCGTCCCGGGGGCGCTGCCCCTGCGGCCCCGCCAGGGGGCTCCGCCCCCTGGACCCCCGATCGGCCTGAACGGCCTCGTCCTCAAACGCCGGACGGGCTGAAAGCGCCTGCCCCGCCGAGACGTGAACGCCGGACCGGCTGAGAGTGCCCTCCCTGCCAGACGTGAACGCCCGACGGGCTGAAAATGCCTGGCCGGAAGCCGTCGTACCGTGCACGTATTCGCACTGATTCACGTTGGTCACGGGCGGTCGGGTCCGAATGCTGGAATGCTGGACTACTGGCAGAGGCAGTCGGGCTGGGGGGCCGGGGATCGTGGAGGACAGGGTGCGGGTGGTCATCGCCGAGGATTCAGTGCTGCTCAGGGAGGGGCTGACCCGGCTGTTGACCGACCGTGGACATGATGTGGTCGCCGGGGTGGGTGACGGGGACGCGCTGATCAAGACCATCACCGAGCTGGACGCGCAGGGCGAGCTGCCCGATGTCGTGGTGGCGGACGTGCGGATGCCGCCGACGCACACCGACGAAGGGGTGCGGGCGGCGGTGCAGCTGCGGAAGGCCCATCCGGGGCTCGGTGTGCTCGTGCTGTCGCAGTACGTGGAGGAGCGCTACGCCACCGAACTGCTGGCCGGTTCCAGTCATGGCGTCGGATATCTGCTCAAGGACCGGGTGGCCGAGGTCCGGGAGTTCGTGGATGCCGTGGTGCGGGTGGCCCAGGGGGGTACCGCGCTGGACCCGGAAGTGGTCGCGCAGCTGCTCGGGCGCAGCCGTAAGCAGGACGTGCTGGCCGGGCTCACCCCGCGGGAGCGGGAGGTGCTGGGGCTGATGGCCGAGGGGCGTACCAACTCGGCCATTGCGCGGCAGCTGGTCGTGAGCGACGGCGCCGTCGAAAAGCACGTCAGCAACATCTTCCTGAAGCTCGGACTGTCCCAGAGTGACGGGGATCACCGGCGCGTTCTCGCCGTCCTCACCTATCTGAACTCCTGACGGGCTGACACTGAGTCAGTAATCGCGCGCTCAGTCGTCGACCCGTTGCCGGTCCATTGTCAGTCCAGCGTCCGTCCACCCCAAGAACCGAACGAATCGCACGAAGCGTCTTCAAAGGGAACGCCGGGGGGCGAGAAATCATGACAAGTCAGGGCGCCACACCGTCTCAAAACCGTGTCCATGATGCGAATGGCCACGGGAAGGCGACCCTAACCGACGTAGGGTTGATTTTGGGAAGGCCTACGGGAAGGCCGGTCCCAGACAGCCGCCTCGAGGGAGGTCCAGTTCAGTGACCAGCCAGGTCAGCAGGACAGCGGAGCAGGCAGACGGAGCCGTCGTCGGAGAGCAGCGGGGGCCGGGCGGAACAAAGGACGTACGCAGGCTGGACCGGGTGATCATCCGGTTCGCGGGGGACTCCGGTGACGGTATGCAGCTCACCGGTGACCGCTTCACCTCCGAGACCGCGTCCTTCGGGAACGATCTGTCCACTCTTCCGAACTTCCCCGCCGAGATCCGGGCTCCTGCCGGGACCCTGCCGGGTGTGTCGTCCTTCCAGCTGCACTTCGCCGACCACGACATCCTCACCCCGGGTGACGCGCCCAATGTGCTGGTCGCCATGAACCCCGCCGCGCTCAAGGCCAACATCGCCGATCTGCCGCGCGGCGCGGAGATCATCGTCAACACGGACGAGTTCACCAAACGGGCGATGCAGAAGGTCGGGTACGCCGCCTCTCCGCTGGAGGACGGTTCGCTCGACGGGTACAGCCTCCACGAGGTCCCGCTGACCACCCTCACGGTCGAGGCGCTCAAGGACTTCGACCTCAGCCGCAAGGAGGCCGAGCGCAGCAAGAACATGTTCGCGCTGGGGCTGCTGAGCTGGATGTATCACCGGCCCACCGAGGGGACCGAGAAGTTCCTGCGGACCAAGTTCGCGAAGAAGCCCGAGATCGCCGAGGCGAACCTCACCGCGTTCCGCGCGGGCTGGAACTTCGGCGAGACGACCGAGGACTTCGCGGTCTCCTACGAGATCGCCCCGGCCACGACCGCCTTCCCGACCGGCACCTACCGCAACATCTCCGGGAACCTGGCCCTCGCCTACGGCCTGATCGCCGCCTCGCGCCAGGCCGACCTGCCGCTGTTCCTGGGCTCGTACCCCATCACTCCGGCCTCGGACATCCTGCACGAGCTGAGCAAGCACAAGAATTTCGGCGTACGGACCTTCCAGGCCGAGGACGAGATCGCCGGCATCGGCGCGGCACTGGGCGCGGCCTTCGGCGGCTCGCTGGGGGTGACGACGACCTCCGGCCCGGGTGTGGCGCTCAAGAGCGAGACCATCGGACTCGCCGTCTCCCTGGAGCTGCCGCTGCTCGTCATCGACATCCAGCGCGGCGGGCCGTCCACCGGTCTGCCGACCAAGACCGAGCAGGCCGATCTGCTGCAGGCCATGTTCGGGCGCAACGGTGAGGCCCCGGTCCCGGTGATCGCCCCCAGAACCCCGGCCGACTGCTTCGACGCGGCCATGGAGGCGGCGCGCATCGCGCTGACGTACCGCACCCCGGTGATGCTGCTCTCCGACGGCTATCTGGCCAACGGCTCGGAGCCCTGGCGCATCCCGGAACTGGACGAACTCCCGGACCTGACCGTGCAGTTCGCGCAGGGACCGAACCACACCCTGGAGGACGGCACCGAGGTCTTCTGGCCGTACAAGCGCGACCCGCAGACCCTCGCCCGCCCCTGGGCCATCCCCGGCACCCCCGGCCTCGAACACCGCATCGGCGGCATCGAGAAGGAGGACGGGACCGGGAACATCTCGTACGCCCCCGCCAACCACGACTTCATGGTCCGCACCCGCCAGGCCAAGATCGACGGCATCGACGTGCCGAAACTGGAGGTCGACGACCCGCACGAGGCGCGCACGCTGGTGCTCGGCTGGGGTTCGACGTACGGACCGATCACGGCGGCGGTACGGCGGCTGCGCACGGCCGGGGAGTCCATCGCGCAGGCCCATCTGCGCCACCTCAACCCCTTCCCGAGGAATCTCGGCACGGTGTTGAAGCGTTACGACAAAGTGGTGATTCCCGAGATGAACCTCGGTCAGCTCGCCACGCTGATCCGGGCGAAGTACCTGGTCGACGCCCACTCGTACAACCAGGTGAACGGCATGCCGTTCAAGGCTGAGCAGCTCGCCACGGCTCTCAAGGAGGCCATCGATGGCTGAGACGTCCACGGAAGGCACGGGCACGATCGAGGCGCTCTCGCTCGTCCCCAAGGCCGAGGCCCGCCAGTCCATGAAGGACTTCAAGTCCGACCAGGAAGTGCGCTGGTGCCCCGGCTGCGGTGACTACGCGATCCTGGCGGCCGTCCAGGGCTTCATGCCGGAGCTGGGCCTCGCCAAGGAGAACATCGTCTTCGTCTCGGGCATCGGCTGCTCGTCCCGCTTCCCGTACTACATGAACACGTACGGCATGCACTCGATCCACGGCCGGGCGCCCGCCATCGCGACCGGGCTCGCCGCCAGCCGGCGGGATCTGTCCGTGTGGGTGGTCACCGGTGACGGCGACGCCCTGTCCATCGGCGGCAACCACCTCATCCACGCGCTGCGCCGCAATGTGAACCTGAAGATCCTGCTGTTCAACAACCGGATCTACGGCCTGACCAAGGGCCAGTACTCGCCGACCTCCGAGGTCGGCAAGATCACCAAGTCGACGCCGATGGGCTCGCTGGACGCGCCCTTCAACCCGGTGTCGCTGGCGATCGGCGCGGAGGCCTCCTTCGTCGCCCGCACCATCGACTCCGACCGCAAGCATCTGACCGAGGTGCTGCGCCAGGCGGCCGCCCACCCGGGCACCGCACTGATCGAGATCTACCAGAACTGCAACATCTTCAACGACGGCGCCTTCGAGGCACTGAAAGACAAGCAGCAGGCCGAGGAGGCGGTGATCCGGCTCGAACACGGGCAGCCGATCCGCTTCGGCAGCAACCTGTCCAAGGGCGTCGTCCGGGATGCGGTCACCGGTGACCTGAAGGTGGTCGACGTGACCGCGGACAACGAGTCCCGGATTCTGGTCCACGACGCCCACGCCGAGTCGCCGACCACCGCCTTCGCACTGTCCCGGCTGGCCGACCCGGACACCCTGCACAACACCCCGATCGGTGTGCTGCGGTCCGTGGACCGGCCGGTGTACGACACCCAGATGGCCGACCAGCTGGACACGGCGATCGAGCAGAACGGCAAGGGCGACCTGGCCACGCTGCTGGCGGGCGGGGACACCTGGACGGTCGTCGGCTGACCGATCCGTACCTACGGAGGGCCCGGATGCGACGGTGCGGCATCCGGGCCCTCCCCTGCGGTGTCACACGTCGGGGATGTCCTTCTTGGCACGGATGAGGGTCTCGCGGGTGATGACGACGATGCGTTCGTAGTCGGCGCGGGCGGCGTCCGGGGGGAGATGGGGGTCGAGGGCAGTGGTGGCTTCGGTGCCGATGACCGCGAAACTTCCGTCAGTCAACTCAAAGATGTCGGGGCAGGTTTCCTGAGTCACGCTCCCTCTCTTGCGAGGGGGGTCGCCGAGGCGGCGGGATATCTGTACGGCCGAGAACGCGTCGTGCACCTGAGTCGTCCCCTCCGGGGCCTGCGGCCCCGCACAACGGGGTGGCGACAGCAGTCGCCGCCCCACCCCTGGCTCACCGTGACGCCATATGCATGACCCGGACGATCGGCCGAGAAACAGTGGTTCTGGGGTTCGCACTGGCGCTCAGGCGTGCGCCGGAGGCTCGGGGACGGCGCCTCCTACCACCCACCATTCGTCGGGGTCGTCGGCCAGCTCCTCCATCATGACGTCCACGGCCACGCCGATCCGCGCCTCCGCCGAGTCCGCCGGCAGACTCAGCCGGTGCTCACCGGTGCGGTCCCAGTACTCGGCGAAGACGGCGTTGCGGCACAACACCCTGAGATGGCCGAGAAGTTGGTCCCAGTCGAAGACGCCGACCCGGTAGGCCAGCACCAGTGAGGCGTACTGACGGTTGGCGTACATCAGCTGGCGGCGCCGGCCCTGGGAGATCCCCTCGAGCGTGCTCGACGCGTCGGCCAGCGCCGTGTCGTCCGTGGCCCGGTCCAGTTGGTCGCCGTTGAGGCGGTAGTACTGGATGAGGTTCGCGCGACGGATCTCCTCAGTGAGGAGCGCGAGCTGTTTCAGCAGCTCGGCCAGCAGTTCCTCCTGGCGTCGGCGCCGCGTGCCCCATGCGAAGGACACCCCCGTCAGCCCCAGTCCCGCCGCTACTGCAGAACCGATACTTCGTGCGGCCGCGTTCCGCCGTAAAGCCATCTCGAGGAATCCCCCTGGATCGGGTGGCCGTGTACCGGCGGGCGATGCACGGACCGGCGCACGCAGGGCATGACATCTCGCCTCCAGCGTGCCCGGTGCCGCCAGGCGGTGCGGAAGGCGGAGAGGGGGCGCATGGAAGGACGTACCGCTCCTGCCCGTCCGCACCCTGACACTCGTGTGCCCGGTGAGCGCCCGCCGCATGCGTCCGGCGGCCGCCGACGGACGCGTCGGCCCTGCTCAGCGCTGCCGCTTCGCCGCGTCGTACACGTCTCGCGCCTGCTGTACGGCGTCCATCCGCTGCTCGGTCCACAACGCCAGGGCCCGCACCTGCTGCGCCGCCTCGCGCCCCAGGTCGGTGAGGGAGTAGTCGACCCTCGGCGGGATCACCGGCTTGGCGTCGCGATGCACGAGTCCGTCGCGCTCCAGGGTCTGCAAGGTCTGGGTGAGCATCTTCTCGCTGACGCGACCGATGGCCCTGCGCAGTTCGCTGAAGCGGTAGGGGCGCTCCAGGAGTTCGATCAGGACGAGGACGCCCCAGCGGCTGGTCAGGTGTTCCAGGACGAGGCGGTAGGGGCACATCGCCTCGCCGGTGTCGTACTTGGCGACGGGGCCCGGCTCGACGGCGGGTTCCGGGGTACTTACTGCCATGCAAGTACCTTACTTCAAAGTGGGTACTTTCCAATAGTTAGCGCACCTCCTAGGGTTAGTGACACATCCGCACCCCACAAGGAGATCGCAGATCATGAGCATCGTCGTCACCGGTTCCACCGGACACCTCGGCCGCCATGTCGTGGAGCAGCTGCTGGAGAAGGTCCCGGCAGAGCAGATCACCGCCGTCGTACGCGACGAGGCGAAGGGCGCCGACTACGCCGCGCGCGGTGTGAAGCTGGCGGTCGCCGACTACAACGCGCCCGAGACCTTCGACAGCCTCTTCTCGGCCGGTGACAAGGTGCTGCTCATCTCCGGCAACGAGTTCGACAAGGGCCGAGTCGGCCAGCACAAGGTGGTCATCGAGGCCGCGAAGGCCGCCGGTGTCGCGCTGCTCGCCTACACCAGCGGCCCCGGCAGCCTGACGGCCGCACTCGTCGACGACCACCGCGGCACCGAGGAGGCGCTTCTCGCCTCCGGCGTCCCGTTCACGCTGCTGCGCAACGGCTGGTACCACGAGAACTACACCGAGAACCTGGCCCCCGTGCTGGAGCACAACGCCGTCGTCGCCGCCGCCGGTGAGGGCCGGGTCTCCTCCGCCTCGCGCGCCGACTACGCCGCCGCCGCCGTTGCCGTGCTGACCGGTGAGGGGCATGAGAACAAGACGTACGAGCTGGGCGGCGACGAGGCGTGGAGCTTCGCCGAGTACGCGGCCGAGCTCAGCAAGCAGACCGGCAAGGAGATCACCTACAGCCCCGTCTCCGTCGAGGCCTACACCGGGATCCTGACCGGCGCCGGGCTGCCCGGCCCGCTCGCCGCCGTTTTTGCGGGCGTGGACGCCTCCATCGAGAAGGGCGAGCTCGTCGTCTCCTCCGGCGACCTGTCCCGCCTGGCCGGTCGTCCGACCACCCCGCTCGCCGACGCGATCGCGGTGGCGCTCAAGGGCTGACGCTCCCGGGCGCCCTGGACGACCTGGACAATCAGGCAGCCCGAGGGCCGGACTCCCCTGCCGGCCCCGGGCACTACGCCCCCGCCTGTCATGACCGTATGGCGATACGAGCATGACAGGCGGGGGCGCTCGGCGTTACCTTCTGCCTGGCACGCGTGCGCGACGAGGTGAGGAGGAGACCCGTGACCGGGAAGTCGAGGGGTGAGCGGCGCATAGGACTGCTGAACGGCTTCGCCGCCTACGGGATGTGGGGACTCGTCCCCCTCTTCTGGCCCCTGCTGAAGCCCGCCGGCGCGGTCGAGATCCTCGCCCACCGGATGGCCTGGTCCCTTGTCTTCGTGGGCGCCGCGCTCGTCGTGATGCGGCGCTGGGCCTGGGCGGGCGAGCTGCTGCGGCAGCCGCGCAGGCTGGGGCTCGTCGCGGTCGCCGCGGCCGTCATCACCGTCAACTGGGGCGTGTACATCTGGTCCGTGAACAGCGGGCATGTCGTCGAGGCCTCGCTCGGGTACTTCATCAACCCGCTGGTCACCATCGCCATGGGCGTGCTGATCCTGAAGGAGCGGCTGCGGCCCGTGCAGTGGGTGGCGGTCGGGACCGGCTTCGTCGCGGTGGTCGTGCTCACGGTGGGATACGGGCAGCCTCCGTGGATCTCGCTCACGCTCGCCTTCTCGTTCGCGACGTACGGGCTGGTGAAGAAGAAGGTCGGGCTCGGCGGGATCGAGTCGCTGGCCGCGGAGACCGCGATCCAGTTCCTGCCCGCGGTGGGTTATCTGCTGTGGCTGACCTCGCGGGGCTCGTCGACGTTCGCGACGGAGGGGGCGGGGCACGGGGCGTTGCTCGCCGCGACCGGGGTGGTGACCGCGTTGCCGCTGGTGTGTTTCGGGGCGGCGGCGATTCGGGTGCCGTTGTCGACGCTGGGGTTGCTGCAGTATCTGGCGCCGGTGTTTCAGTTTCTGCTCGGGGTTCTGTACTTCCATGAGGCGATGCCGGTGGAGCGGTGGGCCGGGTTCGCGTTGGTGTGGGTGGCCTTGTCCCTGCTGACCTGGGATGCCTGGCGCGGGGCGCTGCGCTTGCGGAGCGAGGTGGGCGTGCCGAAGGTCGAGGCGGCGCCGTCCGCTGCGGTGGACGTCTGACTGGGGGCTCCGCCCCCAGACCCCCGTGTCGGCCTGAACGGCCTCGTCCTCAAACGCCGGACAGGCTGAGTGTCGTGCCCGACCGCTGTCGCCGGACAGGCCGGGTGTCGCGCCCGTCCGCTGCCGCCGGAAGGGCTGAGTGTCGTACCCGGCCGCTATAAGTGGTCCCATGACACAGACATCCGAAGCCGGCGCCGTTCACTGGAAGCTCGTCATCGACGCGGCCGATCCCCATGCGCAGGCCGACTTCTGGGCCGCCGCGTTGCGGTACGAGGTTGAGGACAACAGTGCGTTCGTGGAGCGGCTGCTGGAGCTCGGGGCACTGCCTGTTGCGGCCACCGTCGAGTTCCACGGGGGCCGTGCCTTCCGGGATCTGATGGCGGTGCGGCATCCGGACGATCCGTACGACAAGGAGCGGGGGACGGGTCTCGGGCGGCGGCAGCTGTTCCAGCGGGTGCCGGAGGCGAAGAGCGTCAAGAACCGGCTGCATCTCGATCTGCATCCCGGCGAGGGGCGGCGGGACGGGGAGGTCGAGCGGCTGGTGGGGCTGGGGGCGAGTGTGCTGCGGCGGGTTAAGGAGCCCGCCGGGGAGTGGGTGGTGATGGCGGACCCGGAGGGGAACGAGTTCTGCGTGCAGTAGGTCACAGCGGGGAGTGCCGCTGGGCCGGATGTTCGGATATGCGAACCTGCTGTCCTGATAACGCTCTTGACGGTCGGTTGGTAAAAGATTCACCATCCGGGGATCCAATTCACTCCAAGGAATTCGGAGCCCCCCACATGAACTTCTCCGTTTCCGGCCGTGCGGTGGCAGCCGTTGGCGTATCGGCTGTCATGCTCCTGACCGGCGGTTCCATAGCCGGTGCGGCGCCCTCACCGGCGGCGGCCACCGCGCCCGACATCTCCGTGGCGAACGTCAAGGCCCACCTCGCCCAGCTGCAGTCCATCGCCACCGCCAACGGCGGCAACCGCGCCCACGGCAGCGCCGGCTACAAGGCCTCCCTCGACTATGTGAAGGGCAAGCTGGACGCGGCCGGATTCACCACCACCGTGCAGCAGTTCACGTCCTCCGGCCGCACCGGCTACAACCTGATCGCCGACTGGCCGGGCGGGAACGCCGACCAGGTCGTCATGGCGGGTTCCCACCTGGACAGCGTCAGCAGAGGGCCCGGCATCAACGACAACGGCTCCGGCTCGGCCGCCATTCTGGAGACCGCCCTCGCCGTGTCACGGGCCGGCTACCACCCCACCAAGCATCTGCGTTTCGCCTGGTGGGGCGCGGAGGAGCTGGGCATCGTCGGCTCCGGCCACTACGTCGACGGCCTCTCCTCGACGAATCGCTCGAAGATCAGCAGCTATCTGAACTTCGACATGATCGGCTCACCGAATCCCGGTTACTTCGTCTACGACGACGACCCGGCGATCGAGAAGACGTTCAAGGACTACTTCACCGGCCTCGGCATCGCCACCGAGCCGGAGACCGAGGGCGACGGCCGCTCCGACCACGCGCCGTTCAAGGACGCGGGGGTCCCGGTGGGCGGGCTGTTCAGCGGCGCCGACTACGTCAAGACGGCGGCGCAGGCGGCCAAGTGGGGCGGTACGTCGGGGAAGGCCTTCGACGCCTGCTACCACCGCTCCTGCGACACGGCGTCCAACATCGACGAGACCGCTCTGGACCACAACAGCGACGCCATCGCCCATGCGGTGTGGGAGCTGTCCGAGTAACCGTCCCAGGTCGTCAACCCGATGTCTGCTGGGCCGACTTGCGGGCGCGTTCCGTGAGCCGGCCCATGCGGGCGCGGGCCGACTCCAGCCGCTCGATGTCCTCGGCCGCCGGGCCCTCCTCGGCCGTCAGCTCGGTCCACAGGCCGATCAGATCACGGCCGAGCTCCAGGCCCTGCTGCGGATCGCGCACGGCACGCCAAGCGGAGGCCGCGCTCTGGACGTTGCCGTAGGCCGCCTCCGCGTCCCCGGCGCGGCGGTGGATCCGGGCGAGGTCGAGCGAGAGCCGGAAGGCTCGGATCGAGTCGCCCGCCAAATAGGCGATGTACGCGGTGAGTTCGCGCAGCCGCAGCACTTCGGAGTGCTCCGGCCCGAGCGCCGCCGACGCCTCCTCGACCGTGGTCCCGGCCAGCCCGGCCGCCGTCTCTATCCGCCCCGCCTTCACGGCCTCATTGATCTGCACCATCGGCTCCGCGAGGAACGCGGGGGCGGTCGGAGGTTCGTCACCGAGGACGGCCTCGGCCACGGCGTCGAAGCCGCGGGCGGGGGTGGGCTTGGGATCGGGGTCGAGGGCCGGGTCCGGGGGGACCGGGAGGAGGAGGCCGGTCGTCGAGCGGTTGGGGGCTGAATCCTTGACGGGTAGGGGTACGGGTGCGTCCTCGGGTTCCGGGTCGCGCTGCGGGACCGCATCCATGGGCGGGGGCGGGCCGAACTCGCCGGTCGGGGCCATCACCGTGCCCGGAGCCCGGTCCTGGGGCGGCTGAGGCAGCGCACGCAGCACGAAGGTCGGAGAAGTCTCCCGCGCGGGTTCCGCGGGCGCCCTGAGAACATGCGTCGGCTTGTCGCCCTGGGGCGGCTGCTCGGACTGTCGCTCCCGGGACCGCGAGGGACTCTCCGCGGCGGGAGCAGTCATCCCCACGGGTTCCCCGGTGAAACTGCTGGCCCCGTCCGTGTCCACCTGAAGGTGTACGACGCAACCGATCCGCTCGTCGTGCACGGTGGCGTGGACGGGGTGACCGGTGGCGAGCGCGATGCGGTGGAGATGGTTGAGGACGGCCTGCTGGATCTCCTCGCCGGCGGCCGAGGTGACCGGCACACCGCCCACCCAGGCGCCCACCGCACCGGCTTCTGGTACGCGAACGTCGATCGGTGCTCCCACGAGGGCCGTCCGGCCCTCGGCGCGCTTCTGTTCCCGCTTCTTCTCGCGGCTGAGTCGAGCCATCGGTTCCCTCACTCGGATGCGTCGGGGAGTCTGCGGACAGCGCGTTCGGGTTCCATGGTGCTCCCTCCCGCCGTCGGGTTTCCGCTCCCCCGGCGTCAAGATCCGTTCGTGCACGTACTGTTGAGTCTCGCCGGTCGCTGCCGGTCCTCCGGTCACCATGGCGTCACAGACTCGTCCCAGGAGCCCGCCCCCGTCGCGTGGCCGGCCTGTGCTGTGAGCACCGGTGGGTGTACGAAGAGGGAAGGCGGGCATGCGGACGGACGTGCAGCAGGGACCGGAGATCTGGATCCGCGGCCCGGTCACCGTACCGGAGCCGGGACCGCAGCAGCCCGCCCCGTCCGCCGCCACCGCCCGGCGCTACTCCTGGGTGGGCACGCACGGCGGCGCGGGCGTGTCCACACTCGCCGCCGTCTACGGCGGTCACGACTGCGGCCGTGGCTGGCCCGGCCCCGAGGACCCGCCGTCCGTCCTGCTCGTCGCCCGTACGCATGCGTCGGGGCTGGCGGCCGCCCTGCGCACCCTGGAGGTCTTCCGGCTCGGTCAGGCTCCGCCGGGGCTCGACCTCGACGCCGTGGTGCTCGTCGCGGACGCGCCGGGGCGGCTGCCGCGGCCCCTCGACCGGCAGGTGCGGCTGATCGAGTCGCTCATCGACGTGTACCGCGTGCCCTGGGTGTCCGACTGGCGCCTCGGCGACCTCGGCGGGAGGCCGCCGCGCGAGACGGAGGCACTGGCCCGCCTCACCGGGTCGGCTAGGCGGTGATGTCCTTGGCCGTGAACCGCGCCCACGCCGCCGAGCCGAAGACGGCCGCGTACAGGGCCTGGATCTCGAGGTTCTTCACCAGGTCGTCCCAGTAGACGGGGTCGCGCATCAGGTCGGCGAAGGACAGCCAGTAGTGGGAGAAGAAGTACGGCTGTATCGCGTGGAGCTGGGGTATCTGGTCGAGGATCTGAACGGTGATCAGCAGTCCGACGGTCGTCGCCATCGCTGCGATGCCGCTGCCGGTCAGGGTGGAGACGAACAGACCGAGCGCCGCGACGCCGATGAGGGAGACGGCGACGACCAGGGCGATCAGCACGGCTCTGCCCAGGCCCTCGCTGAAGCTGATCTGGGTGCCGGAGATGGTCGTCAGATCGCCGAGCGGGAAGAGTATCGCCCCGACGATGAGCGCCGAGACGGCCACCACCAGGGTGGCGACCAGGCAGAAGGCCATCACGGTCGCGTACTTGGTGAGCAGGAGGCGGGTGCGGCCGGCGGGCGCGACCAGCAGGTAGCGGAGGGTGCCCGAGTTCGCCTCGCCGGCGATGGCGTCGCCCGCGATGACGCCGATCGCCATCGGCAGGAAGAACGGGAGCGTCGCGGCCAGCGCGGTGAACACCAGGAACAGGCCGTTGTTGGTGATCTGCGAGATGAACGCGGGGCCGCCGCCGCGACCGGGGCCGCCGTCCGAACCGCCGCTGGTCTCGATCTTGACTGCGATGCCGACCAGGATCGGGACGGCCGCGAGTACGGCGAGGAGGGCGAGGGTGCGCCAGCGGCGGAAGGTGGTGAGCAGTTCGTTGCGCAGGAGCCCGAAGGTCCAGAGCATCCGTGGACCGCGGAGACCGCCGACCGCTTCAGCCTGCGACATCGAATCCCTCCCCCGTGAGTGCCACGAACGCGTCCTCCAGGGAGGCCCGTTCCACGCCGAAGCCGCGGACGCGGACGCCGGCCGTGACCAGCGCGGCGTTCACCTCGGCGAGGTCGCGGTCCGGGGGCTCGGCGCTCACCCGGTCCTCGGCGACCACGACGTCGGCGGCGCCCTGCTCCTTGAGAACCCGGGCCGCGTCCCCGGGGTCGGGCGTCGTGACGACCAGCCGGCCGCGCACTCCCGCGGCCAGGTCGGCCACGGCGCCCTGGGTGATCAGGCGGCCCTGTGCCATCACCGCGGCATGGGTGCAGACCTGCTCGATCTCGTCGAGGAGGTGGGAGGAGAGGAAGACCGTCGTACCGTCGGAGGCCAGCTCTCTGACCAGCGAACGGATTTCGCGCATCCCCTGCGGGTCGAGCCCGTTGGTCGGCTCGTCCAGCACAAGCAGTCTGCGGGGCTGGAGCAGCGCCGCCGCGAGGCCGAGCCGCTGCTTCATGCCCAGCGAATACGCCTTCGCCTTCTTGCCGGCCGCCGCGGTCAGGCCCACCCGGTCCAGCGCGGCGGCGACGCGGGTACGGCGGGTGCGGGGATCGGCGGTCGGGTCGGCGGCGTCGTAACGCAGCAGGTTGTCACGGCCGGAGAGGAAGCCGTACAGGGCGGGGCCCTCGATGAGGGCGCCGACGTGCGGGAGCACGGTGCGCGAGGCCCGCGGCATGGGCCGCCCGAGCACACGCGCTGTACCCGATGTGGGCTCGATCAGGCCCATCAGCATCCGGATGGTGGTGGTCTTGCCCGAGCCGTTCGGACCGAGGAAGCCGAAGACGCTGCCCGCCGGGACGGTCAGGTCCAGGCCGTCGACGGCGAGTTGTCCGCCGCGGTAGCGCTTGGTGAGCCCATGGGTGGCGATGACGCTGTCACCCGGCGGCTCGCTCTGCTCCGGCTCCGTGGTGGACTCCTCGTCCATCGGCTCCCTCGATTCGTGCTGGTACGACCTCACGCGGCGACTACGTACAGTGACTACGTACGGGCGCCGCGCAAGGTTCCCGGGCTAGCCCGCGTTCGCCGCCCTGACCAATGCGTCCTTGGTCACCGCGCCGACGTAGACCTTGCCGTTGTCGGTGATCAGGGCGTTGATCAGGCGGGTCTTGAAGACCGTGCCCGAGCCGAACTTGCCGGAGACCTTGTCGCCGAGCGAGTCGAGGAACCCGCCGAACTGTCCGCCGACCTCGGAGCCGGACGGCATGCCCTTCCCGCCGGTGTCGAAGGTGGCGATGGAGCTCCAGCCCTTGCCCAGGACGTTCAGCCCGTCGAGGCCCTTGGAGAGGTCCTGGTCGGACTTGCCGGGCTTGCCGTGGGGCTCGCCGGCCTTGTGGTCGCCCTTCAGGCCGCCTTCGAAGTGGCCGTTCGCGTGGTCGCTCTGCTTGTCCTCGGTGACCTTCGCGCCCTTGGGCGGGGTGAAGGCGAAGGTCGACGCGCTCGGCTTGGCGAAGCTGACCTGGGTGAAGCCGGCGTCGATCACGGCGGCGCCGCCGCTCGCCGGGGTCAGGGTGAACTTCAGCGGCAGCCCGGTCTTCGAGTCCACGGCCACGGTGATCTGACCCACCGTCGAACCGGACTGCTTCGGCTTGATGACCAGCCGGTACGCGTCACGGCCCGCGACCTGGGCAGTCCCCTCGACGGTCACCGAGGTGGTGTCGTCGACCGACTTCAGGGCGTCCTTGGTGAGGCCCTCGGGTGTGGCGGGGACGTCTTCCTTCGGCTGCTTGCCCGCGCCGGCGGGGGCGGTCGAGTGGTAGACCTCGTTCGACTGGCTGTCGTAGCCCCAGAGGTCCTTGCCGTTGTGGATGATGCTGTATTCGGCCGCGTGCTCCAGCAGTGACAGCTTCTGCCTGTCCTGGCCGTCGGCCGCGACCCGCAGGGTGTGCGTGCCGGTGGCGAGCTCCGTGAGCTTGGAGGTCGGGTCGGCGGACGAGCCGTCGCCCGACTTCGCGGCGCCGGACGTCAGGCTGCTTTCGAGACCGCCGAGGTCCGGCAGCCCCAGATCCGTGGTGATCTTCACCGTGCCGGACATCTGCTGTACGTCCGACTTGGCGATCTTGTCGATGAGTTGCTGCGCGCTGATCTTCGGCAGGTCGGGGTCGCCGGAGTCGGCGAGCGCCGGGACGAGCCCGATGGTCGCCGCCGCCACCCCCACCACCGCGACCGGGACCACGTACCGCGCGGCCTTGCGCCGACCTGCGCGCAGGTCGTCGGCCTCCCCGGCGGTCGTGCTGTCGTCGGATTCGTACGGTGCCATGTGTGCGCTACCTCCGTCGTCGGCGGCGGCTTGTCCAACTCGCGTGCTTCTGTTGTCCACCCCGAGCCGCCATTCTCACCCGAATCGGTGAGGAGTGGTGATTTCCGTGGTTTCCATCTCACCAAATCGGCCAGGAGGAAGCGTCAGCCCCGGGGGCCAACTCCGTGTACACCTGGGGTATGACGCGAGAGGGCGACACCTCCCCCGACCCGTAGGGGTCGTATGAGGGAGACGCCGCCCGAGGTGAGCTCCCGTCAGTTCTGCACGAAGACGTAATCCGCCCGGTACGGGACGCCGACGATCGCGCCGGGCGTGCAGGAGCCGGCCGGGGCCACTCCGCCCACGGTGTTGAGCCGCAGGATCTCGGCGGTGTTCGCGAGCAGACCGTGGCGCTTGCCGGCCTGGGTGGCCTTGAGGTCGAGCTCGGGTATGTTGCCGTCCCCGTTCGGCGTCTTGGACAGGACGGCCCCGGTCACCGCGCTTCCGTCCGGCGCGACCCACTGCGGCGTACCGGAGTTGGGCGCGACGAAGGAGTGCCGGATGCCGCCGCCGAGCAGGGCCGCGACGTCCCGCTGGGCGAAGGCGTAGCCGCCGCCGGCGGCCGGCTTGCACTCGTAGATCTGCTTGCCCTTGATCACGGACGCCTGGAAGTTGTGCAGGGCGTCACGGAAGTCGAAGGCGGCGACGGTGACCTGGTGGAGCTGGCCGCGGACGGCCCCGCCGGGGAACTCGGTGGTGTGCAGGTTGGCGTAGAACGAACCGGGGTCGGACTTGAGAGCGGCGAGCAGGCCCGCGTCCTTGACCTCGACCGTGCCGGTGACGCTGTGCCGCTTGCTGTTCTTCAGCAGGTCGGTGAAGTCGACCTTGACGCCGCCGTTGGTGCCCTTGGCGCCCTGGTGGATGTGGAGCATGGTCGGCTTGCCGGTGCCGCGCCAGGTCACGGCGACGGACACCTTGTCGTCCTGCACCTTGATGAACTCCAGAGCGGCGCCGTCCTTGTCGCCGACGGCCGGACCGCCCGCCACGGGAACCTCATTGGCCCCCCGCAGACCGGCGGCCAGAAGGGTCCCCCCGGTGCCGCCGGACACGGTCCCTCCGGTGGCGTGGGCCGGAATCACCGCGGCGGCGATCCCCCCGGCGGCGGCCACCGCGACAGCGGTGACCACCAGGCTCTTACGGCGCTTCGAGAACGTCGCGTACATGCCCATGATGCTGTTTTCTCTCCGTAGACCGGCCGACACCCCCTGCGTCGGCCTTCTGCGTATCACTACGGAGGCGATCTCATTCTGGACTCAGTCCAGATCTGTGACGTGTATCACACACGTGAAGCGGTGGGTCGAGCGGAGGGTCGAGCGGCAGCTCAACCGGCCCGATGCACCACCGCGTCGCACATCTCCATCAGCGCGAGCTTCGCATCGCACTCCGGCAGCGGAGCCAGCGCCGCTCGCGCGTCCTCCGCGTACCGCACCGTGTCCCTGCGCGCCTGCTCCAGCGCGGGGTGCGTCCGCAGTCCGGCGAGCGCCTCGGCGTGCCGCGCGTCGTCGCTGAGGTCGGAGTCCAGCAGCTCGCACAGGGCGATGTCCTCGGCGAGCCCCAGCCGCGCCGCCCGCTCCCGCAGCCGTAGCACCGGAAGCGTGGGGACTCCCTCGCGGAGGTCGGTCCCCGGCGTCTTGCCGGACTCGCGCGATTCGGAGGCGATGTCCAGTACGTCGTCGGCCAGCTGGAAGGCCACCCCCAGCCGCTCCCCGTACTGCGTCAGCACGTCCACGACCGTCTCGTCGGCGCCCGACATCATCGCCCCGAAGCGGCACGACACGGCCACCAGCGAACCCGTCTTGCCGCCGAGCACGTCCAGGTAGTGGTCGACCGGGTCCCGTCCGTCCTGCGGCCCCGCCGTCTCCAGGATCTGCCCGGTGACCAGCCGCTCGAACGCCTCGGCCTGCACCCGGACCGCCTCGGGCCCGAGGTCGGCGAGGATGTGCGAGGCGCGGGCGAACAGGAAGTCGCCGGTGAGGACCGCCACCGAGTTGCCCCAGCGGGTGTTGGCGCTGTCGACGCCGCGCCGCACGGCGGCCTCGTCCATCACGTCGTCGTGGTACAGCGTCGCCAGATGGGTCAGCTCCACCACCACGGCCGACGGCACGACCCCCGGCGCATACGGATCACCGAACTGGGCGGCGAGCATCACGAGCAGCGGGCGGAACCGCTTCCCGCCCGCCCGCACCAGGTGCTGGGCGGCCTCCGTGATGAAGGGCACCTCACTCTTGGTGGCTTCGAGCAAACCTTCCTCGACGGCCGCCAATCCGGCCTGGACATCGGCTTCCAGAGCCTGGTCCCGCACGCTCAGCCCGAACGGCCCGACGACGGTCACGAGGGGTCTCCTGTCTGCTGGTGTCTACTGGCGGTTACACGGTTTGTCGATAGGTCGCTGACATCACTCAAGTCAGCGTATCCGGTCACCTTTCGATCACCGATGCCGCCCACCCGTGCAGCCCGGGCGGTATCGGATCACGACCGGTATGTTTTTGATCAACCGATAAGAACGGATATCTCTCGACTTGTCTATCGGGGTGTCGGCCGACGCGCCTCTCGGCGAGCCCCCCGGCGCGCCCCCCGGTACGCCCGTCGGCGTGTCCCTCGGATGCCCGCCCCGGCACCCCCCGCCCCCGCGACCGGAGCCGCCGCGACGCCCGCGCACGTCCGTACGAGCCGGCACGCCCGAACGCCCTCCCCCCACGAAACGACTCACGAGGACCTCCGGATCCCAGCACGGGGTGCTCGACGGGCGACCGTCATGACAACGACGTGCACCACATGACAGGTTCCGCTTTCGCCCCCCAATGAGGCGATGGACGGCTGATTGACTATGAGTTGAGGCCATTGCCCTATTTGCCGTTCTTGCGGATGCCGGTGACTTGACTCACACCGCAGTGCGGGCCGGGGACGGTCAGCCTCTCGCCGCCTCCCCTTTCCCGTACGCCAGTTGAGGCTTGGCAACCGCAAAGGATCAAGTGCCCCATAAGCCTCAGACCAAGGTCAATAGGCCTGATCTGTGAAGTCGGCACTTGTTCCCGCCGTGTGCTCTCGCATACGTTCCCGGCCAGTCGGGTGGACGCCGAATCCTGCCGCCGCCCGGGCACGACCATCGACCAACTCACTCGCACGGCAGGAGCGGGGGAACCAGGTAGGCCGCCGGAACGGGCATCCCCCGGGCCGGCTAGGGGTGAAGCCGCGTTGCCGTACGGCTGCGCGGCCGGGCATCTCCCCGCCCGAACCCGACAGCTCACCTCGCAGGCGACGGAGAGGATCCCGCCATGTCTGCAACAGGTCAGCACCGCCGCCCCAGAAACAACCGCCTCGCCCGCAAGCTCGCCGTCACCGGTACGGGCGCCGCCGTTCTCGCCCTCCCGCTCATCGGGGCGAACACCGCGTCCGCGGCCACCCCGACCGTGGCCAGCGTGAAGTCGATGGGCTACGCCGACAACCTCGACGGCTGGATCCGGGGCGCCCTCCAGGTCATGAAGCAGAACGGCATCCCCGGGACGTACAACGGCATTTACCGCAACATCATCCGCGAGTCCTCGGGCGACCCGGCCGCGATCAACAACTGGGACTCGAACGCGGTCGCCGGCACCCCGTCCAAGGGCCTGCTGCAGGTCATCGACCCGACGTTCCTCGCCTACCACGTGCCCGGCACGGCGATGAACCCCTTCGACCCGATCGCGAACATCACGGCCGCCTGCAAGTACGCGGCCGCGCGGTACGGGTCGATCGACAACGTGTTCGGTGCGTACTGAGCCCTCCGTGGGAGTGCCGCTATTGGCCGTTCGTTGGCTGCGGCGCCTTCGTGGCTGGTCGCGCCGTTCCCCGCGCCCCTAAAAGGGGCGCGCTGCCGGACCGTAGCGGACTTCGCTGAGGCCGCTCAGAGCTCCTCCAGCTCCCCGAGCTCATGGAGCTCATCGAGTTCCCCGAACTCGAAGAACAGTCGCTCGAGGACGACGGCGATGCCGTCGTCCTCGTTCGAGAGGGTGATCTCGTCGGCCACCGCCTTGAGTTCGGGGTGGGCGTTTGCCATGGCGACGCCGTGGGCGGCCCAGTCGAACATCGGGATGTCGTTGGGCATGTCGCCGAAGGCGATCGTCTGCTGCGGACCGAGTCCCAGGTGGGCGGCGGCCAGTGCGAGGCCCGTCGCCTTGGTGATGCCGCATGGCTGGAGTTCGACGGTCCCCGGCCCCGACATGGTGACGGTGGCCAGGGAACCCACCACCGAGCGCGCCGTCGCCGCCAACTCGTCGTCGGACAGGTCGGGATGGCGCAGCAGCACCTTGCTGATGGGTTCGCACCACAGGTCGTCGCGCCGGTCGACCCGGACGGCCGGCAGCGTCGGATGCGGCATCAGATAGCCGGGTTCGATGAGCGTGAGTCCCTCCACACCGTCCTGGTCGACCGCCGCGTACACCTGGCCCACCTCCGCCTCGATCTTGCCGAGGGCGGTCTCAGCCAGCTCCCGGTCCAGGGTGACGGACCACAGCAGACGGTCCGCGCCCACGTCGTACACCTGCGCGCCCTGCCCGCACACCGCGAGCCCCCCGCTGCCCAGTTGGTCGAAGAGCGGCCGCACCCTGGGGGCCGGCCGGCCCGTCACGACCAGGTGCCGGGCGCCGGCCCCGGCCACCCGCGCGAGCGCGGCGAGTGACCGGTCGGAGAGCGTGTCGTCGCCTCGGAGCAGCGTGCCGTCCAGGTCGGTGGCGATGAGTGCATATGCGTTGTGCGTGGCCATGATCAGAGAATACGGACAGGACGCCCCACCGACTCATCGCGAACCGGACGACGGCGGAGCGCACTCCCGTCCCTTCTTCAACTCCCCTATCCTTATGGGCTCTTCACCACCGGACCGAGCCCGCCGGCCGGGCCTACCCGTGCGCTGCCGCCAGGTGTCCGGCCAGCCTCGGAGAGGCGAACTCGGTGCCGCACACGAAGCGCATCACCGGGCCGTACGATGCCGCGGCCGGCAGGCCGGTGAAGTACAGGCCGGGGACCGAGGAGACGTATCCCGCACCCAGTTTGGGTGTGCCGCGGCTCACCGCGAGGCGCGTGCGCAGTTCGTGGCCGAGGAAGTCCATGGCCGCGATGTCCACCCGGTATCCGGTGGCCGCGATGACATGGTCCGCGGACATGTCCTGGATGCGGCCCGCGTGGGTGCGGACCGTCAGCTTCGGGCTGCCGTCGGCCGCGTCCGCCCGCACGATCCGGTCGACCTCGCTGACCTGCACCTTCCCCTCGAATCGGTCCCGCAGCCACCACGCGCCGAGCGGGCCGAGGACGCGACGCACCAGGTAGTGGCGGGCCTCGGCCGGCAGGTAGCGGTAGGGGTGCGGGTAGTAGCTGAGGGCCCACAGGGACCAGGCGCGGCCGAAGGGCGACTCGGGCCGCAGCTTCGGCTGCTTCCACGGCGGTGCGCCGAAGGCGACCCGGCCGCGGCCGCGGGAGACCACCCGCACCTGTGCGCCCGCCTCCGCCGCCAGCGCCGCCGTCTCCAGCGCGGACTGGCCGGCGCCGATCACGATCAGCTCCTTGCCGGCGTAGCGCGTGAGGTCGTGCTGCTGGGAGCTGTGGGAGACCGGGCCCGTGGGGGTGGGTCCGTCCGCCGCGGCAATGGCCAGTTCGGTCGGCAGGTGCGCGAGGCCGGACAGGCCGGTCGCCACGACGACCGCGCGGGCGGTGAACAACTCGCCGGAGTCCAGCTTCAGTTCGAAGCCGCCGCCCTTGTGCCGGTCCACCGATACCACTCGCACCTGCTCCAGTTCGGGCACGAGCTTCTGCTGGAACCACTCGCCGTAGGCGATGAAAGTCTCGACGGGGATGATGTCCTCGTCCGTCACCAGCCGCCTGATGCCGGCGGCGTCGCAGTAGTCGGCGAGCGTGTGACCCTGCTGCGGCGCGTCCAGGCTGGAGGCGGCGGGGGTCGACTTGAGGAGCATTCCGGCGGGCATGTGGTCGCGCCAGCTGACCATGGGCTCGCCGAAGACGCGGACCGGCAGTCCACGTGCTCGGAGATGGGCGGCGGTCGACAGGCCGAAGGGCCCGGCGCCGATGACTGCAACCGGTTGAATCACGAAGTCCCTCCCCAGGACGTTTACTTCGTCACTTCGTGTGGTTCGTCTCGGGCGGCTGACCGGTCGGCTGACCGCCCTAACTGGTGGTGCTGCCGCGGCGGTTGGTCCGCCACAGCTGATACAGATGCTTCGCGCCCGGCCGCACGAAACGCGCGAGCATCGTGAGGAACGGCAGCGGGTCGTCACCCGCGAGCCACGCCAGTTCCGTCCCGCTCGCGCGCGCCGGTGCGTGCGGCGTCGTATAGCCGCTGCGGCGGTAGGCGAGCAGGGCGGGCAGGTCGATGTTCTCCACGATGTACCGGTGGCCGGCGCGCTGTTCCCCCTCCGGGACGGTGCGGCCGGTCAGGTCCAGATGCATGGCGCGGACGACGTCCACCCCCGACTCGTTCTCGAAGAGCCGGAACTGGGCGCCCATGCGTGGGTTGAAGTCGAGGAGTTTGTACTGTCCGTCGCGCCGGTCGAAGCGCAGGTCGAGGTCGATGACGCCGGTGAAGCCGATCTGTTTGATGAAACGCGCGGCGATGTCCGCGAGTTCCGGGTTGTCGACGACGTACGCGTTCGCCGTCATCCCGGCGTGCGGCGGCCAGGAGCGCACCTTCACGCCGGTGAACATGGCGAGCGGGGTCGAGTCCTGGTCGAAGTAGGCGTGCACGATCCAGTCCTCGGCGTCCTCCCTCGGCAGGTACTCCTGGAGGATCACCCCGGGGCACTCGCCCCAGTCTCGGGCGAGGCGGAGCAAACCCTCGGGGGTGGAGATCCGCGTGGTGCCGTTCACCGCCGGCCGTTTGCGCCGTACGAACGCCTCGCGGTTCTTCGCCACCACCGGGAAGCGGGCCTTCTCGGCGAACGTGACGATGTCGTCGTACGACTGCGGGAAGGCGGCCGTAGGGCTCGGGATGCCGTGTTCCACGCACAGTTCGTGCAGACCCTGCTTGCTCGCGAGACGGCGGGGCAGGAGGGGCTCGACCCGCGGGAACAGGAAGCGGCCGGCGAGTTCGTCCTGGTGCTCGGCGATCAGGACGGCGGCCTCCTCGTCGGTGGGGACGAGGACGGTGGGGCGGCCGATGCGGCGCCCGATGCGCAGCAGGCCCTCCACCAGACGGGCGGGCTCCTCCGTGCCGGTGGTCGGCCAGACGAAGGCTTTTCTCAGGTAACGGGAGGAGGCGGCGGGCGTGTAACGGTCCTCGGTTATCGCATACATCGGCACACCGAGGCGGCCCAGGCTGCGTATCGCACCGACACCGCCGTGGTGCAGCGGGTAGTCGCCGAACTTGACGATCAGGCCGGGCACTTCACGATCGGCCGTGAAAGGCACACTGCTGGTGCTGCTGGCCACGGGTCCCCCCACGCGTCCCCCCTACGGACCGGACCCACCCCGTCCGTGTCCCCCAAAGGACGCTAAGCCGGAATTGCCACGTCCGACAAGCCCAATTCGGACATTGCAAACTCTTTAGACACTGCCCAGGACTGGCAACCCGGCCGTAACGTGTGGCGCGGCCACACAGCGGCCATATAACGGTTCGCGCAGGTGGCACACGACAGACGGTCCGCGACACAGTGAGAGCGAGGCAGCACCCCATGCCCCCCTTCGATGTCCCCGAGGGCGACCCCTTCGGTCCGCACAACCTTCCGTACGGCGTCTTCACCCCTGCCGGCTCGACGGAGCGGACCGTCGGCGTCCGGCTCGGCGACCATGTCCTCGACGCGGGCGCGGCGGCGCGGGCCCTCAGCTCGCCGTACGCCTCCCTGCTCGCGCAGCCCTCGCTGAACCCGCTGCTCGCCGCGGGCCGCACCACCTGGTCGGACGTGCGGCGCGCGCTGACGGCGTGGGTGACGGTGCCGGCGCACCAGGAGGCGGTCGGGGCCTTCCTGCATCCGCTGGCGTCGGTGACGCTCCACCTTCCCTTCGAGGTCGCGGACTACGTCGACTTCTACGCCTCGGAGAACCACGCCCGGAATGTCGGCCAGATCTTCCGCCCGGACGCCGCCGACTCGCTGACGCCGAACTGGAAGCACCTCCCGATCGGTTACCACGGGCGGTCCGGCACGGTCGTGGTGTCGGGCACGGACGTCGTACGGCCGTCCGGGCAGCGCAAGGCCCCCGCCGATGCGGCGCCCGTCTTCGGGCCGTCCGTGCGCCTCGACATCGAGGCCGAGGTCGGTTTCGTGGTGGGTGTGCCCTCGCAGCAGGGGCGGCCGGTGGCGCTCGGCGACTTCCGGGATCACGTCTTCGGGCTGTGCCTGCTCAACGACTGGTCCGCGCGTGACATCCAGGCCTGGGAGTACGTGCCCCTCGGCCCGTTCCTCGGCAAGTCCTTCGCGACGTCGGTGTCGGCGTGGATCACCCCGCTGGACGCACTGGAGGACGCGCGGGTGGCACCGCCGGAGCGGACCCATGCGCTGCTGCCGTATCTGGACGACTCAGCCGACTCAGGCCACGAGCCCGGCGGGTACGACCTGCGGATCTCCGTCGCGATCAACGGCTCCGTCGTCTCCGAGCCGCCGTTCTCCACCATGTACTGGACGGCCGCACAGCAGCTGGCCCATATGACGGTGAACGGCGCCTCCCTGCGGACCGGCGACCTGTACGGATCGGGCACGGTCAGCGGTCCTGAGCCCGCCCAGCGCGGGTCGCTGCTCGAACTGACCTGGAACGGGCGGGATCCGCTGGAACTTCCCGAGGGCAAGCGGACGTTCCTGGAGGACGGGGACGTGGTGACGTTGTCGGCGTGGGCGCCCGGACCGGGTGGAACCCGCGTGGGCCTCGGCGAGGTGAGCGGCCGGATCGTGGCAAGCCCGGTGGAGTGAGCGGAAGTTGCGGGGCGTGACGGCGGCTGTACGGGTCGTGCGGGTGGTCGTACGAGCCGTGCGAGATGTACGAGGTGTGTCGTACGGGATGGCCGTCGTCCCCTGACTCCGGCGCCGTTCGCCGTCATACTGGCGGCGGGCGTCTTGTGCGCCGAGCCGCACCACCCCACCGCCCCGCCCCTTCCTCCGACCAGGATCCGGAGACCGTGGCATGACCGTCTGTCTGCTCCTGCTGAGCATCGTCGCCGTGATGGCCGCCGTGCCGGTTCCGCGTGCGCTGGTGCGGTCGGCGTGGCCCGAGCGGGAGCCCGTGGTCGCGCTGTGGGTGTGGCAGTGCCTGGTCGCCACCGTCCTGCTGTGCTGTCTGACGGCGCTCGTGCTGGGCGCGGCCGCCGTCTTCCACACCTTCCGCGACCATGTCTTCGCGCCGGCGCCGCCGGCCGTGACCGCCGCCTACGACCTGACCGCCGCGCCCGCCTGGTCCGCGGCCCTCACCCTGCTGCTGGCCTGCGGCGCCGCCTGGACGACGGCGATGCTCGCCCGTGAACTCGTCGAGGCGCGCCGCCGCCGCGGACAGACCCGGGCGCACCTGCGCGAACGCGCCCCCGAGCTGCCCGCCGGACTGGAGGGCGCGGCGCGCGGCCCGCTACTGGTGCTGGAGGACGAGTACCCGGACGCCTGGTGGATGCCCGGCCACCCGCCCCAGCTGGTCGTCACGACGGGCGCGCTGCACCGTCTCACCGACCACCAGCTCGACGCCGTCCTGACCCATGAGCGCGACCACGCCCGCGCCCACCACGACTGGCTGCTGCACCTGTCGAGCGCGCTGGCCACCGGCTTTCCCCGCATCCCGCTGTTCGCGCACTTCTGCGAGCAGACCCACCGGCTGGTGGAGCTGGCCGCTGACGACACGGCGTCCCGCCGCTGCGGGCATCTGACCACCGCGCTCGCCCTGATCGAGCTGAACCAGCACCGCGGCGTCCTGTCCTGCGCCTCCAGCCACCGCCTCCTCGGCGAACGCGTGGACCGCCTCCTCGAACCGCCGCCGCGGCTGGGGCGCCGGCACCGCGCGCTGACGACGACGGTGGCGGCGCTGGTGCCGTTGCTGCCGCTGCTGATCGCGTTCGCGCCGGGGTTGACGGCGCTGGGGTGACCCTGTCCTGGGGGCTGCCGCCCGCAGACCCCCGCTTCGCCCTGGACGGCCTCGTCCTCAAACGCCCCACGGGCTGGTACGTCGTGGCAGATCTTGCTTGAGAGTGAACGTACTCCCAGGTCAGCGGCCTCACTGACGCCCTGGCAAGTGGCGCAACACTGCTGCAACACTGCATTCCCGACCAGCTCGCTATGGTTCGAAGCATGCCTCCCGCCGACCGCATCCGAGACCACGCCGGACAGGGCGCGACCACCGTCGCCGCCCACCGTGCGCGGCGTCGGCTGCGCGCCGATCAGGCCAGGCAGCTCGCCGACCTGCTCCGCCACCAGCTCCTGGCCGGCGGCTTCCCGGACGGCGCACTCCCCCACGAGACGACCCTCGCCACGGAGTACCGCGCCACCCGCAACACCGTCCGCCAGGCTCTGGACCTGCTCAGGGCCGAAGGCCTCGTGGAACGGCTCCCCGGTGTGGGCACCGTGGTCGTCGCCGAGAAGTACCCGCACGGCCTCGACCGTCTGATGGGTCTCGCGGAGACCCTCCACGAGCACGGCCGCGTCACCAACGAGGTCCGCACCATGGGCCCCGCCCCCGCACCCGCCCCGGTCGCCGAACGCCTCCGCGTCCCCGCCGGCGACGACGTCCTCTACATCGAACGCCTGCGCCGGCTGAACGGCCTCCCCCTCTCCCTCGACCTCACCTACATCCCGCTCGACATCGGCACCGCACTGCTCGGCGCCGACCTGGAGAACACCGACGTCTTCCGCCTCCTGGAGACGATCACCGGCCGGCGTCTCGGGCACGCCGAGATCACCCTGGAGGCGGTCAACGCGGACGCCCACGCCGCGGCCGTACTCGAAGCCCCGCGCGGCGGGGCCGTCCTCATGCTGGAACGGCTCACCCACCTCGCCGACGGCCGCCCGGTCGACCTGGAGTTCATCCGCTTCCGCGGCGACCGCATCACCATGAGCGGTCTGCTGCACCGCTCCCTCTGACCTCTCCCCGCCCCCTTTCAGACCCGTTTCCTGGAGACAGCCATGCCTTTGGCACCCCAGCGGGCCGACGTGCCCGTGACCATCGACGAGTCGAAGTGCATCGACGGCTGCACCCTCTGCGTGGACATGTGCCCGCTGGACTCCCTCGCCATCGACGAGAGCAGCGGCAAGGCCTATATGCACGTCGACGAGTGCTGGTACTGCGGCCCGTGCGCGGCCCGCTGTCCCACCGGAGCCGTGACGGTCAACATGCCCTATCTGCTCCGGTGAAAGGCCCCTGACTCCCATGAAGCACAAAGCAGTTGCCGCAGCCGCCCTCCTTCTCCTCCCGCTCACGGCCTGCGGCGGCAACGCGGCCGCCGGAAGCGACGGCTCCACGGTCACCGTCACCGTCGGCTACCAGTCGAAGACCATCAACACGGTCACCGCGGGCACCCTCCTGCGCTTCCTCGGCTACTTCGAGAAGGAGCTGAACTCGCTGGGCGACGGCAAGCACTACCGGGTCGACTGGCAGGACTACGCCACGGGCGCCCCCATCACCGCCCAGATGACCGCCGGGAAGATCGACATCGGATCGATGGGCGACTTCCCGCTCCTCATCAACGCGGCCCGCGGCAGACAGCTCGGCAAGCCGACCCACCTGGTCTCCGTCACCGGTTACAACCTGCGCGGCGGCCTCAACACGATCGTCACCTCCCCGGATTCGAAGCTCGCCACCCTCACCGATCTGAAGGGCAGGAAGGTCTCCACGAGCGTCGGCTCCGCCGCCGACGGCACCCTCGTACGAGCCCTGCAGCGCGCCGGCATCGACCCCGACAAGGGCATCCAGAAGCTCAACCAGCAGCCCGCGGTCGGCGCTTCGGCCCTGTCGGCAGGCAGCGCGGACGCCCTGTCGCAGTTCGTCGCCTGGCCCGGCCTGCTCGCCTTCCAGGGCAAGGCGAAGGCCCTGTACGACGGCGGCCGGCTGAACCTCCCCACCTTCCACGGCGTCACCGCCCGCGAGGACTTCGCCAAGCAGCGGCCGGCCGTGCTGGAGGCCTTCCTCAAGGCCCAGTCGGAGGCCACCGACTATCTGAACGCCCACCCGGTCGCCGCCGCCGAGTCGGTCGCCAAGGCCACCGGACTGCCCGCCGAGGTCGTTTACCTCTACAACGGCGCCCACGGGATCTCCACCTTCGACCCGGCGGTCAAGCCGCAGCTGATCTCCGCGCTGAAGAAGGACGTCTCGGTCCTGAAGGCGGCCAAGCTGACCGGGGACATCGACGTGGACTCCTTCGTCGACGACCAGTACGTGAAGAAGTCCCTCGGAGCGGACTACGCCCAGCGGCTCGCCGCGACGCCGCCGGCCTCCGCGAGCGAGGTGTGGCCCAAGGGCGCCGAGAAGACCGTCTCCTTCAAGTCGCCCGCCGAGCTGCTGAGTTACGTGAAGAAGCACAAGGACGGCATCCGCGCCGCCTACGTCCCCGACGCCACCACCGGCACCCTCTGGTTCGCCGACAAGGCTGTCTGGGTGGCCGACGGCAGCCGGCTCGTCCCCTTCGTCGCACCGGCCACCGCCAAGGCGTACGTCGATGCCCACAGGGGCGCCCGTGTCATCACGTACACCGAGGCGCTGGGGCGGTCGTCATGACCCGGCAGACGCCGCGCCCGGAGAGCCGGTTCACGCCTCGCCGTCCGCGACGCGCGAGCCGGTTCGCCCTGCGGCTCGCCTCGCTGGCGGCCGCCCTCGGCGCCTGGCAACTGCTGGCCGGCCTGAAGGTCGACCTCTGGCTGCGCTTCTCCCAGTTCCCGACCGCCACCGACGTGGCCCGCACCTTCGCCGACCGGCTGGCCGGGCCCGACTACTGGACGGACCTCACCGACAGCGTCACCCGCATCCTCACCGGCTTCCTCCTCGCCGCCGTGCTCGGCGTGGCGACGGGCGTGCTCGTGGCGCGCTCCCGCCTCGCCGAGGACCTGCTCGGGCCGGTGCTGGAGGTCGTCCGCCCGATCCCGGCGATCGCCCTGGTCCCCGTCGCGATCCTGCTCTTCCCCTCCAACGAACAGGGCATCGTCTTCATCACCTGCACCGCCGCCTTCTTCCCCGTCCTGGTCTCCACCCGCCATGCGGTCCGCGCCCTGACCCCGGTGTGGGAGGAAGCGGTCCTCACCATGGGCGGCGGCCGGTGGCGGATCCTCGGCTCGGTCGTCCTGCCCGGCGCACTGCCCGGCATCTTCGGCGGGCTGTCGGTCGGCATCGGCGTCTCGTGGATCTGTGTGATCTCCGCCGAGATGATCTCCGGCCAGTACGGCGTCGGATACCGCACCTGGCAGGACTACACCGTCGTCGACTACGCGGGAGTCTTCGTCGGCATGATCACGATCGGCGTACTCGGCTGGGTCACGTCCACTGCCGTGGAACTCCTCGGCCGCCGCCTGACCCGCTGGCTGCCGCGCACGTCGTACATCCCCGGCGCACGGACTCCCCGTCCGGCGCGCGGTGCCGCCGCCCCCGCGCCGGTGAGCCCCACCGCCAAGGAGGAGGCGACCCATGACCAGCTCGTCTGACCTCCGCTCGCCCTCCCGCACCGGTGCGGGGCTGGCGCTGCGGGACGCCACACTCGGACGGCCCGGCGCGCCCGTGCTGGAGGGAGTCGACCTCGACGTGGCCCCCGGCGAGATCCTCACCCTCGTCGGCCCCTCCGGCTGCGGCAAGTCGACCCTGCTGCGCACCCTGGCCGGACTGCTCGCACCCCTCGCCGGAGACGTCGGCCAGGACGGACAGCCGCTGACCGGCCCCGCCGCCGACCGCGCCCTGATCTTCCAGGAGGACGCCCTCCTGCCCTGGCGCACCCTGCGCGGGAACGTCGAACTGCCCCTCGCCATCAAGGGACTGCCCCGTGCGGAGCGCCGACGCCAGGCGGAGGACTGGCTGGAGCGCGTCGGCCTCGGAGAACAGTCCCGGCAGCTGCCGCACCGCGTCTCCGGCGGCCAACGCCAGCGCGCCCAGCTGGCCCGCGCGCTGGCGGGCGCACCCCGCGCCGTCCTCATGGACGAACCCTTCGGCGCCCTCGACGCCCAGACCCGCGCCGGCATGCAGGACCTGCTGGTGGAGGTGCTGCGCGGCACGGGCGCGACGGTCGTCTTCGTCACCCACGACGTGGACGAAGCCCTCTTCCTCGGCGACCGCGTGGCCCTCCTCGGCAACGGCCGGCTGACCGCCGTACGCGATGTGCCGTGCCCGCGCGACCGTACGGCACACGACGATCCCGGGCGTGTGGCGCTGCGGCGCGACGTCCTCACCTCGCTCGGTACCTGAAAGGCCCCCCGGTGACCACCCCGTCCTTGAACACGCCCCTGGAGATCCCCGCCCTCACCGACGCAGAGGAGATCCGCTGCGACGTCCTCGTCGTCGGCGGTGGCACCGCCGGCACCATGGCCGCGCTGACCGCCGCCGAGCACGGCGCGAACGTCCTCCTGCTGGAGAAGGCCCACGTCCGCCACTCCGGCGCGCTCGCCATGGGCATGGACGGCGTCAACAACGCGGTCATCCCCGGCCGCGCCGAGCCCGACGACTACGTCGCCGAGATCACCCGCGCCAACGACGGCATCGTCGACCAGTCCACCGTCCGCCAGACCGCCACCCGCGGCTTCGGCATGGTGCAGCGCCTGGAGTCGTACGGCGTGAAGTTCGAGAAGGACGAGCACGGCGAGTACGCGGTCCGCCAGGTCCACCGCTCCGGCTCCTACGTCCTGCCGATGCCGGAGGGCAAGGACGTCAAGAAGGTGCTCTACCGGCAGCTGCGGCGGCGCGAGATGCGGGAGAGGATCCGCATCGAGAACCGGGTGATGCCGGTGCGCGTGCTCACCGCCGAAGGGCGCGCGGTGGGGGCGGTCGGTTTCAACACGCGCACCGGCGCGTTCGTGGTGGTGCGCGCGGGCGCGGTGATCCTGGCGACCGGCGCGTGCGGCCGGCTGGGCCTCCCGGCCTCCGGCTACCTGTACGGCACCTACGAGAACCCGACCAACGCCGGTGACGGTTACGCCATGGCCTACCACGCGGGCGCCGAGCTCACCGGCATCGAGTGCTTCCAGATCAACCCGCTGATCAAGGACTACAACGGCCCGGCCTGCGCCTACGTCGCCAACCCCTTCGGCGGCTACCAGGTCAACCGGCACGGCGAACGCTTCGTCGACTCCGACTACTGGTCCGGCCAGATGATGGCCGAGTTCGCGGCGGAGATCGCGAGCGACCGGGGCCCCGTGTACCTGAAGCTGAGCCACCTCCCGGAGGAATCGATCTCCGCCCTGGAGTCGATCCTGCACTCGACGGAGCGGCCCACGCGGGGGACCTTTCATGCCGGCCGGGGCCACGACTACCGCACCCACGACGTCGAGATGCACATCTCCGAGATCGGCCTGTGCGGCGGCCATTCGGCCTCGGGCGTACGGGTCGACGACCACGCCCGCACGACCGTGCCCCGTCTGTACGCCGCCGGCGACCTGGCCTGCGTGCCGCACAACTACATGATCGGCGCGTTCGTCTTCGGCGACCTCGCGGGCGCGGACGCCTCCCAGTACACGCCGTACGAAGGCGAGTTGCCCGCCGACCAGCTCCGCGAGGCGCACGAACTGATCTACCGCCCGCTGCGCAACCCGGACGGCCCGCCGCAACCCCAGGTCGAGTACAAACTGCGCCGCTTCGTGAACGACTACGTGGCCCCGCCGAAGTCCGGCGCCCGCCTGTCCCTGGCCCTGGAGGCCTTCGAGCGGATGCACGACGACATCGCGGCGATGGGTGCGCGCACCCCGCACGAACTGATGCGCTGCGCCGAGGTCTCCTTCATCCGCGACTGCGCGGAAATGGCCGCCCGGGCCTCCCTGGCCCGCACGGAGTCGCGCTGGGGGCTCTACCACGACCGCATCGACCACCCCCGGCGCGACGACGCCTCCTGGTTCCACCACCTCGACCTGCACAAGTCCCCCTCCGGTTCGATGGAGTTCACGGCCCGTCCCGTGGCTCCGTATCTGGTTCCCGTCGACGAGTTCACGCCGGTGGGCGGCCCCTCACGGCACATCGGCGAGGTCCACGCCGAGGGCGTGGCGACCGCCGGGTCGCGGGATGTGGCGCCGGTCGCCACGGGACCGACCTCCGCACCTGCCGACAGGCCCGTGGGCCACGGCTCGGGCGAGACCGCCTCGCCGCGGCTCCTGGAGCTGCTGGAGCTGGCCGAGGAGCAACCGGAACTCGCCGCGATCGAGCCCTACTTGACCGACCTCGACGCCGCCGTGCGGCGCACTGCGGTCTCGGTCCTCACCGAGACGGTGCCGCCCGGCACCGGGCAGGCCCTGGCCGGCGCCCTCGGCGACCCCGACGCTGACGTGCGTGCGGCCGCCGCGGCCTCGCTGCGCGAGCTGGTCGAGACCCTCCCGCCCGAACCCGACCTGGGTGCCGCACTCACCGCTGCGGTCGCCGGGGCCGACCCAGTGGTCCGCGCCGCCGCCCTCGACGTACTGCGCGCCCTGCGCCTGGGGAACGTCGGCGTGTTCACCGGGGCGCTGGACGATCCCGACATCGCCGTCCGTATCGAAGCCGTGCGCGCGCTCGTCTCGGTCGACGCGGTCGAACCGCTGTCCGGTGCGGCGGACGACGCCTCGCGCGAGGTCCGCGTCACCGTGGCCAAGGCGCTCGCCGCCGTCAGCCCCGAGGCCCTTGCCGCGAGCGGCCGGGAGCGGCTCACCGGCACCCTGGTCCGGCTCACCGAGGACAGTGACCCCCTGGTCCGCGGTGCAGCGCTCGGCGCGCTGGCCACCGTCGGCTGCCCGGCCCCGCTCGCCGCGCGCGCCGTGGCCGCGCTGGCCGACCCGGCGTGGCAGGTCCGCGCCGGTGCCGCCACCGCCCTGTCCGCCGCGCCCGCCGACACGGCAGTGCCCGCCCTCGCCAAGGCGCTCGCCGACCCCAACGCGGACGTGCGCAAGGCGGCGGTGCTCGCCCTGACCCGGCACAACGGCACAGCGGAGGCCCGGGCGGCCCTCGCCACCGTCACGTCGGACCCGGACGCGGACGTCAGGGCGTACGCGGCGCGGGGGCTGTGACGCCTGCGGCGCCTATATCCAGTCGGGCTCCGGCTCCTCGTCCGGCTCCGGCCAGTCGTCGGTCACGGCGGCCGGGGCCCGGTCGTCGGCGGTCGGAGCGTCCCCGGTGGGGCTGTCCTCGGTCGTGGTGGCCAGGGAGGACAGCACCTCGAGCACGCCCTCCCCGTATGTCGCCAGCTTCTTCTCGCCGACCCCGCTGATGCCGCCGAGCTGCGTCACCGACGTCGGCCAGGCGGTGGCGATCTCCCGGAGCGTGGCGTCGTGGAAGATGACGTACGCCGGGACGCCCTGTTCCCGGGCCTGCTCGGCACGCCAGGCGCGCAGTGCCTCGAACGCGGGCTGCAGTTCCTCGGGAAGCTCGGCCGCCGCGGTCTTGGCCTTGCGCTCGCCCTTGCTGGAGGAACCAGATGCCGAGCGCGCGGGCGCCGGCTTCTTGGGCTCCTTGCGCAGCGGTACCTCCCGTTCGCGCCGGAGCACCGAGCCGCTGGCCTCGGTCAGCACCAGCGTGCCGTACTCCCCTTCGACCGCGAGCAGCCCCTGCGCCAGCAACTGCCGTACGACGCCCCGCCATTCGCCCTCGTCGAGCTCCTCGCCGATGCCGAACACGGACAGCTGGTCGTGGTCGAACTGGATCACCTTGGCTGTGCGCTTGCCGAGCAGGATGTCGACGATCTGGACGGCACCGAACTTCTGCCCCCGCTCCCGCTGCAGCCGCACCACCGTCGACAGCACCTTCTGCGCCGCGACCGTGCCGTCCCAGGTCTCCGGTGGGATCAGGCAGGTGTCGCAGTTGCCGCAGCCCGCGGGATCCGGGTCCTGGCCGAAGTAGGCGAGCAGCTGGCCGCGCCGGCACCGGGCGGTCTCGCACAGCGCCAGCATCGAGTCCAGGTGGGCGGCGGCCCGGCGCCGGAACGCCTCGTCGCCCTCGCCGGACTGGATCAGTTTGCGCTGCTGTATGACGTCGTTGAGGCCGTACGCCATCCATGCCGTCGACGGCAGCCCGTCCCGACCGGCGCGTCCCGTCTCCTGGTAATAGCCCTCGACCGACTTCGGCAGGTCGAGGTGCGCGACGAACCGGACGTCCGGCTTGTCGATGCCCATGCCGAAGGCGATGGTCGCGACCACGACCAGGCCCTCCTCCCGCAGGAACCGGGACTGGTGTGCCGCGCGCGTGCCCGCGTCCAGGCCCGCGTGGTACGGCACCGCCTCGATGCCGTTGCGCGACAGGAACTCCGCCGTCGACTCCACCGACTTGCGGGACAGGCAGTACACGATGCCCGCGTCCCCCTCGTGCTCCTGACGCAGAAAGCCCAGCAGCTGCTTCTTGGGGTCGGCCTTGGGCACGATCCGGTACTGGATGTTGGGCCTGTCGAAGCTCGCGACGAAGTGCCGGGCCGTCGGCATGTGCAGCCGCTGGGTGATCTCCTGGTGCGTGGCGTGTGTGGCCGTGGCCGTGAGCGCGATCCGTGGGACGTCGGGCCAGCGCTCGCCGAGGAGGAAGAGGGCGAGATAGTCGGGGCGGAAGTCGTGGCCCCACTGGGACACGCAGTGCGCCTCGTCGATCGCGAAGACCGCGATCTTGCCGCGGGAGAGGAGGTCCAGCGTCGAGTCGAGCCGCAGCCGCTCCGGTGCGAGATAGAGCAGGTCCAGCTCGCCTGCCAAGTACTCGGCCTCGACGATCCTGCGCTCGTCGAAGTCCTGCGTGGAGTTCATGAACCCGGCGCGCACGCCGAGCGCCCGCAGCGCGTCCACCTGGTCCTGCATCAGCGCGATGAGGGGTGAGATCACGATGCCCGTACCGGGTCTGACCAGGGCGGGGATCTGGTAGCACAGCGACTTGCCGCCGCCGGTCGGCATGAGGACAACGGCGTCGCCGCCGGCCACCACATGCTCGATGACGGCCTCCTGCTCGCCGCGGAAGGCCTCGTAGCCGAAGACACGGTGCAGCGTGGCCAGCGCCTCGCTCTCGATCACCCCTGACATCTCGCTGATCCCGCCCATCCCACCCATAGTTCCGTCCCCCGTACGTCGTCCCTCGACCACTGCCTCCACGATAGGGGCCCGCACTGACAGCTCAGGAGTTATCCACAGCCCCGTATCCGCATTCCGCACGACAGTGGGCCCCGGTTCCCTTCCGAGAACCGGGGCCCACCTCCATGCAACGCAGGTTCGTGCAGGTCAGCGCACGAAGACTCCTGCCTGGCTCGCCAGGTCCAGGAAGTACTGCGGTGCCACACCGAGCACCAGCGTGACCACGACGCCGAGCCCGATCGCGGTCATCGTCAGCGGCGACGGCACGGCGACCGTCGGGCCCTCGGGCCGTGGCTCGCTGAAGAACATCAGCACGATCACCCGGATGTAGAAGAAGGCCGCGACCGCGGACGAGATCACACCGACCACGACCAGCGGGGCCGCCCCGCCCTCCGCCGCCGCCTTGAACACGGCGAACTTCCCGGCGAAGCCGGAGGTCAGCGGAATGCCGGCGAAGGCCAGCAGGAACACCGCGAACACGGCCGCCACCAGCGGTGAACGCCGGCCGAGCCCGGCCCACTTGGACAGGTGCGTCGCCTCGCCCCCCGCGTCGCGCACCAGTGTCACCACCGCGAAGGCGCCGATGGTCACGAAGGAGTAGGCACCCAGGTAGAAGAGGACGGAGGAGACGCCGTCCTTCGACGTGGCGATGACACCCGCAAGGATGAATCCGGCGTGTGCGATCGAGGAGTACGCCAGCAGTCGCTTGATGTCGGTCTGCGTGATCGCGACGATCGCGCCGCCGAGCATGGTGACGATCGCGACGGCCCACATGACCGGCCGCCAGTCCCAGCGCAGGCCGGGCAGCACGACGTAGAGCAGCCGGAGCAGCGCACCGAACGCGGCCACCTTCGTTGCCGCCGCCATGAACCCGGTCACCGGCGTGGGTGCGCCCTGGTAGACATCCGGCGTCCACATGTGGAACGGGACGGCGCCGACCTTGAACAGCAGCCCCATGACGATCATCGCGCCGCCGACGAGCAGCAGCGCGTCGTTGCCCATCGTGTTGGCGAGCACCGGGTCGACGGTCGTGACCGAACCGTCGACGACATGCGCGATCGTCGCGTACGACACGGAACCCGCGTAGCCGTAGAGCAGGGCGATACCGAACAGTGTGAACGCGGAGGCGAACGCGCCGAGCAGGAAGTACTTGACGGCGGCTTCCTGCGACATGAGCCGCTTGCGGCGGGCCAGGGCGCACAGCAGGTACAGCGGCAGCGAGAAGACTTCCAGGGCCACGAACAGGGTCAGCAGGTCGTTGGCCGACGGGAAGACCAGCATGCCGGAGATCGCGAAGAGCAGCAGCGGGAACACCTCGGTGGTGGTGAACCCGGCCTTCACGGCCGCCTTTTCGCTGTCACTGCCGGGCACGGACGCGGCCTGCGCGGCGAACGAGTCGACGCGGTTGCCGTGCGCCTCCGGGTCCAGGCGGCGCTCGGCGAAGGTGAACAGGCCGACCAGTCCGGCGAGCAGGATCGTGCCCTGCAGGAACAGGGACGGTCCGTCGACCGCGATCGCGCCCATCGCCGCGATGTGCGCCTTGGTGGTGCCGTATCCGTCTGCCGCGAGTCCGACGACCGCCGCGAAGGCGGCGCAGAGCGCGATGGCGGACACGAACACCTGGGCGTAGTAACGGGACTTGCGCGGCACGAAGGCCTCGATCAGCACTCCGACGATCGCCGCGCCCACAACGATCAAGGTGGGCGACAATTGCCCGTATTCGATCTTCGGCGCGGGGATCTTCGAGATCGGATCGGCCGCGGTTGCCGCCGTTGTCCACAGGCTGTGGACGGCTGCTGCGCTCACTTGGCCACCGCCTCCACCTCAGGCTTGGGGTCCTTCTTGTGTACGTCGGACAAGGTCGACTTCACCGCCGGGTTGACGATGTCGGTGACCGGCTTCGGGTAGACGCCCAGGAAGATCAGCAACACGATCAGGGGGGCGACGACCACGAGTTCGCGTGCCCTGAGGTCCGGCATCGCGGAGACCTCCTGTTTCACCGGGCCGGTCATCGTCCGCTGGTAGAGGACGAGGGTGTAGAGCGCGGCGAGCACGATGCCGAAGGTGGCGATGATCCCGATCGCCGGGTAGCGCGTGAACGTGCCGACCAGGACCAGGAACTCACTCACGAACGGCGCGAGACCAGGCAGCGACAGGGTCGCCAGGCCGCCGACCAGGAAGGTGCCGGCGAGCACCGGGGCGACCTTCTGCACACCGCCGTAGTCGGCGATGAGCCGCGACCCGCGCCGGGAGATCAGGAAGCCCGCGACCAGCATCAGCGCGGCGGTGGAGATGCCGTGGTTGACCATGTAGAGGGTCGCTCCGGACTGGCCCTGGCTGGTCATCGCGAAGATGCCCAGGATGATGAACCCGAAGTGCGAGATCGACGCGTAGGCGACCAGCCGCTTGATGTCCCGCTGCCCGACGGCGAGCAGCGCCCCGTAGATGATGCTGATCAGGGCGAGGACGAGGATGGCGGGCGTCGCCCACTTCGAGGCCTCCGGGAACAGCTGGAGGCAGAAGCGGAGCATCGCGAAGGTGCCGACCTTGTCGACGACCGCGGTGATGAGGACGGCGACCGGGGCGGTGGCCTCCTGCATGGCGTTGGGCAGCCAGGTGTGCAGGGGCCACAGCGGCGCCTTCACCGCGAAGGCGAAGAAGAAGCCGAGGAACAGCCAGCGTTCGGTGTCGGTCGCCATGTGGAGCGAGCCGCTCGCGCGGGCCTGCGCGATCTCCTGGAGGCTGAAGTTCCCGGCCACCACGTACAGCCCGATCACGGCGGCCAGCATGATCAGACCGCCGACCAGGTTGTAGAGGAGGAACTTGACGGCTGCGTACGACCGTTGCGTCGACGCCGCTTCCTCGCCGTGCTCGTGGGCACGGTCCCCGAAGCCGCCGATGAGGAAGTACATCGGGATCAGCATGGCTTCGAAGAAGATGTAGAAGAGGAAGACGTCGGTGGCCTCGAAGGAGATGATCACCATCGCTTCGACGCCGAGGATCAGGGCGAAGAAGCCCTGCGTCGGCCGCCACCGCTTGCTTCCGGTCTCCAGCGGGTCGGCGTCGTGCCAGCCCGCGAGGATGATGAACGGGATCAGCAGGGCGGTCAGCGCGATCAGCGCCACCGCGATGCCGTCGACGCCCAGCTCGTACCTGACTCCGAAGTCCTTGATCCAGGCGTGGGATTCGGTGAGCTGGTAGCGGTCGCCGTCCGGGTCGAAGCGGACCAGGATCGTGACCGCGAGGGCGAGTGTGGCGAGCGAGACGAGCAGCGCCAGCCATTTGGCTGCGGTGCGCTGCGCGGCCGGTACGGCGGCCGTGGCGATGGCCCCGACTGCCGGGAGCACCGCCGTCGCTGTCAGCAGAGGAAAGGACATCGGTATCAGACCGCCCTCATCAGCAGGGTCGCGGCGATGAGGACCGCCGCACCGCCGAACATCGAGACCGCGTACGACCGCGCGAAGCCGTTCTGCAGCTTGCGCATGCGCCCGGACAGGCCGCCGACCGAGGCCGCCGTGCCGTTGACGACGCCGTCGACCAGGGTGTGGTCGACGTACACCAAGGAGCGTGTGAGGTGTTCGCCGCCGCGGACCAGGACGACGTGGTTGAAGTCGTCCTGCAGCAGGTCGCGCCGGGCGGCCCGGGTGAGCAGCGATCCGCGGGGGGCGACGGACGGGACCGGGCGACGCCCGTACATGGCGTACGCGATGCCGACGCCGATGAGCAGGCAGACCATCGTCCCGCCGGTGACCGCCGCCGCGCTGAGCGGGGAGTTGCCCTCGCTGTGGCCGGTGACCGGCTCCAGCCAGTGCAGGAAGCGGTCACCGATGCTGAAGAACGCGCCGCCGAAGACCGAGCCGACGGCCAGCACGATCATGGGGATCGTCATGACCTTCGGGGACTCGTGCGGGTGCGGTTCCGCGTGTTCGCCGTGCTGCTCGGCGGCGGGCTCCGCGCTGGGCGCCTCCGGGGAGCGGGTGGGCTGGTTGCGCCAGCGCTCCTCGCCGAAGAACGTCATCAGCATCACGCGCGTCATGTAGAAGGCGGTGATGGCCGCGCCCAGCAGGGCCGCGCCGCCGAGGATCCAGCCCTCGGTGCCGCCCTTCGCGAAGGCCGCCTCGATGATCTTGTCCTTGGAGAAGAAGCCGGACAGACCCGGGAAGCCGATGATGGCGAGGTAGCCGAGGCCGAAGGTGATGAAGGTGACCGGCATGTACTTGCGCAGGCCGCCGTACTTCCTCATGTCGACCTCGTCGTTCATGCCGTGCATGACCGATCCGGCGCCGAGGAAGAGCCCGGCCTTGAAGAAGCCGTGCGTCACCAGGTGCATGATCGCGAAGACGTAGCCGATGGGGCCGAGGCCCGCCGCCAGCACCATGTAGCCGATCTGCGACATGGTCGAGCCGGCCAGCGCCTTCTTGATGTCGTCCTTCGCGCAACCGACGATCGCACCGAACAGGAGCGTGACGGCACCGACCACGGTGACCGCCAGCTGCGCGTCGGGCGCGGCGTTGAAGATCGCTCCGGAGCGGACGATGAGGTAGACGCCCGCGGTCACCATGGTCGCGGCGTGGATGAGGGCCGAGACCGGGGTCGGGCCCTCCATCGCGTCCCCGAGCCAGGACTGCAGCGGCACCTGGGCGGACTTGCCGCAGGCGGCGAGCAGGAGCATCAGGCCGATGGCGGTGAGCCTGCCCTCGCCGGTGTCCCCGGTGTGGCTGAGGACCGGCCCGAAGGCGAAGGTCCCGAACGTCGTGAACATCAGCATGATGGCGATGGACAGGCCCATGTCGCCGACGCGGTTGACCAGGAAGGCCTTCTTCGCCGCGGTCGCCGCGCTGGGCTTGTGCTGCCAGAAGCCGATCAGCAGGTAGGAGGCGAGGCCGACGCCCTCCCAACCGACGTACAGCAGCAGGTAGTTGTCGGCGAGGACGAGCAGCAGCATCGCCGCGAGGAACAGGTTCAGATAGCCGAAGAAACGCCGGCGGCGCTCGTCGTGCTCCATGTACCCGACCGAGTACAGGTGGATCAGCGAGCCGACGCCGGTGATCAGCAGGACGAACGTCATCGACAGCTGGTCGAGGCGGAAGGTGACGTCCGCCTGGAAGCTCTCGACCGGGACCCAGGTGTACAGGTGCTGGATCAGGGTCCGGTGTTCGGCGTTCTTCCCGAGCAGGTCGGCGAAGAGGACGACGCCGATGACGAAGGAGGCGCCGGCGAGGACCGTGCCGATCCAGTGGCCGACGGCGTCGAGCCGCCGGCCGCCGCACAGCAGTACGGCTGCTCCGAGCAGTGGCGCCGCCACCAGCAGCGCAATCAGGTTCTCCACGATTCAGCGACCCCTCAGAGCTTCATCAGGCTGGCGTCGTCGACCGAGGCCGAGTGGCGGGAACGGAACAGGGACACGATGATCGCCAACCCGACCACGACCTCCGCGGCGGCGACGACCATCGTGAAGAAGGCGATGATCTGGCCGTCGAGATTGCCGTGCATCCGGGAGAAGGTGACGAACGCGAGGTTGCAGGCGTTGAGCATCAGCTCGATGCACATGAACACGACGATGGCGTTGCGCCTGATCAGTACGCCGGTGGCGCCGATCGTGAACAACAGGGCGGCGAGATACAAGTAGTTGACCGGGTTCACTTCGACGCCTCCTCGGCCCGCTTGAGGTTCGCCGGATCGATCGCGGTCCGCTCCAGGCGCTCCTCCGCACGCTGCTCCAGCGCCCGCAGGTCGTTGAGCGCCTCCGCCGACACGTCACGGATCTGGCCGCGTTCACGCAGCGTCTTGCTGACCGTGAGCTCGGACGGGGTGCCGTCGGGCAGCAGGCCCGCGATGTCCACCGCGTTGTGCCGGGCGTACACGCCGGGCGCCGGCAGCGGCGGCACGTACTTGCCCTCCCGGACGCGCTGTTCGGACAGCTCGCGCTGGGTCTTGGCGCGTTCGGTGCGCTCGCGGTGCGTGAGCACCATCGCTCCGACCGCGGCGGTGATCAGCAGGGCGCCGGTGATTTCGAACGCGAAGACGTACTTGGTGAAGATGAGGGCTGCGAGGCCCTCGACATTGCCGTGGGCGTTCGCGTCGCCCAGGCCGTTGAACTCCTTGAGGGACGCGTTGCCGATCCCGGCGAGCAGCAGGATGCCGAAGCCGAGCCCGCACAGAAGGGCCAGCCAGCGCTGGCCCTTGATGGTCTCCTTCAGTGAGTCCGCGGCCGTCACGCCGACGAGCATCACCACGAAGAGGAACAGCATCATGATCGCGCCGGTGTAGACGACGATCTGCACGATGCCCAGGAAGTAGGCGCCGTTGGCGAGGTAGAAGATCGCCAGGATGATCATGGTGCCGGCGAGCGAGAGCGCGCTGTGCACGGCCCTCTTCATGAAGACGGTCGCCAGGGCTCCGATCACGGCGACGGTGCCGAGGACCCAGAACTGGAAGGCCTCTCCGGTGGAGGTGGAGTAGGCGGCGAGTTGCGCGCTCATCGGCCGATCACCTTCTCCGAGGCGGGCTCGTCCTCACCGAAGGTGGAGGCGGCCTCCTGGACGACCTCGCCCTTGGAGAGGGCCACCTGGCGCTCGGTGCCGGGCGCGGCCTCGGTGACGAGCCCCCGGTAGTAGTCCTGCTCGTCCATCCCCGGGTAGATGGCGTGCGGGCTGTCGACCATGCCCTCTTCGAGGCCGGCGAGCAGCTGCTCCTTGGTGTAGATGAGGTTGGCGCGGCTGGAGTCGGCGAGTTCGAACTCGTTGGTCATCGTGAGCGCGCGCGTGGGACACGCCTCGATGCACAGGCCGCACAGGATGCAGCGGGCGTAGTTGATCTGGTACACGCGCCCGTACCGCTCGCCCGGCGAGTAGCGCTCCTCGTCCGTGTTGTCGGCGCCCTCCACGTAGATGGCGTCGGCGGGGCAGGCCCAGGCGCACAGCTCGCAGCCGACGCACTTCTCCAGGCCGTCCGGATGGCGGTTGAGCTGGTGCCGTCCGTGGAACCGGGGGGCAGTGGTCTTCTGCTGCTCCGGGTACTGCTCAGTCAGCCGCTTCTTGAACATGGCCTTGAAGGTCACGCCGAAGCCTGCGACGGGGTTCATGAAACCGGGCTTGGTCTCCTTGGGCTCCTCAGCCATCGGACGCCTCCTTTCCATCCGAAGATCCGTCACTGGCAGTATCCGACCCACCACTGACAATCAGCTCTCGCTCGCGGCGCGGACTGCGCCTCGGCACCGCCGGCAACTCCTGTCCCGGCAGTGGCGGTACGGGGAATCCGCCCGCCATCGGGTCGAATCCGGCGGCCTGTTCGGCAGGCTGCTCGGCTTTCCCTCCCTTGTCGCGGAAGATGTCGGCGATGAAGGACAGAAGAAGCAGGGCGAGGACACCGCCGACGATGTAGAGGGTGATGTCGGCGAAGTCGTAGTTCTCGTTCCTGAGGGCCCGGACGGTCGCGACCAGCATCAGCCAGACCACGGAGACCGGGATGAGGACCTTCCAGCCGAGCTTCATCAGCTGGTCGTAGCGGACCCGCGGGAGCGTGCCGCGCAGCCAGATGAAGAGGAACAGCAGCAGCTGCACCTTGATCACGAACCAGAGCAGCGGCCACCAGCCGTGGTTGGCACCCTCCCAGAAGGTGCTGATCGGCCAGGGGGCCCGCCAGCCGCCGAGGAAGAGCGTGGTGGACACGGCCGAGACCGTCACCATGTTCACGTACTCGGCGAGCATGAACATCGCGAACTTGATCGACGAGTACTCGGTGTTGAAGCCGCCGACCAGGTCGCCCTCGGACTCCGGCATGTCGAAGGGGGCGCGGTTGGTCTCGCCGACCATCGTGACGATGTAGAGGATGAAGGAGACCGGCAGCAGGACGATGTACCAGCGGTCGTGCTGCTGCTCGACGATCGTCGACGTCGACATCGACCCCGAGTAGAGGAACACGGAGGCGAAGGCGGCGCCCATCGCGATCTCGTACGAGATCATCTGCGCGCAGGAGCGCAGGCCACCGAGGAGCGGGTAAGTGGATCCGGAACTCCAACCCGCCAGCACGATGCCGTAGATGCCGACCGAGGCGACCGCGAGGATGTACAGCATCGCGATCGGCAGGTCGGTCAGCTGCATGGTCGTACGGTGGCCGAAGATCGAGATCTCGTTGTCGGCCGGGCCGAAGGGGATCACCGCGATCGCCATGAAGGCCGGGATGGCCGCGACGATCGGTGCGAGGACGTAGACGACCTTGTCCGCGCGTTTGACGATGACGTCTTCCTTGAGCATCAGCTTGATGCCGTCGGCGAGCGACTGGAGCATGCCCCAGGGGCCGTGCCGGTTCGGGCCGATGCGCAGCTGCATCCAGGCGACGACCTTGCGCTCCCAGACGATGGAGAACAGCACGGTCACCATCAGGAAGGCGAAGCAGAAGACGGCCTTGATGACGACCAGCCACCAGGGGTCGCGGCCGAACATCGAGAGGTCTTCAGCGGCGAGGTACGGGCTCATGCCTCCACCTCCTCGGGGGCCTCGCCGACGAGCGTCGCCGGGCCGATACGGACGAGAGCGCCGGGCAGCGCCCCGGTGTCGGAGGCAACGCCCCCGCCTGCGGAGTTCAGCGGGAGCCAGACCACCCGGTCGGGCATCTGAGCGATCCGCAGCGGCAGTTCGACCGCTCCGGAGGGGCCGGTCACAGCGATGGTGTCGCCGTCCTTGACGCCCGCCTCGGCGGCGGTCGCGGCCGACACGCGCGCGTGGGCGGCGTGCCGGGTTCCGGCGAGCGCTTCGTCACCCTCCTGGAGGAGCCCCTGGTCGAGCAGCAGCCGGTGCCCGGCCAGTACGGCTTCACCGGCGGCGGGCCGCGGCAACTGGGCCGCGGTTTCCAAGGGTTCCGTGGCCCGGGGCCCGTCCCACGGGCCGAGCCGGTCGATCTCCGCGCGTACGGTGCGCAGATCCGGCAGCCCCAGGTGGATGTCCATGGCGTCGGCCAGCATCTGCAGCACGCGCGCGTCGGTGGGCGCGAGGCGGCGGGTCATCTGGTCCGGCTTGAGCGCGGCCTCGAAGAACCGCACCCGGCCTTCCCAGTTGAGGAAGGTGCCTGCTTTCTCGGCGACCGCGGCGACGGGAAGGACGACATCGGCACGTTCGGTGACCTCACTGGGGCGCAGCTCCAGCGACACCACGAAGCCGGCCTCCTGCAGCGCTTCACGCGCGCGTGCCGGGTCCGGCAGGTCGGCGACCTCGACGCCCGCGACCAGCAGTGCCTGCAGCTCGCCCGTCGCGGCTGCCTCGACGATCTGGCTGGTGTCGCGGCCGTAGCGGTGCGGAAGTTCGGCGACGCCCCAGGCCGCGGCGACCTCCTCACGCGCGCGTGGATCGGTGGCCGGACGTCCGCCCGGCAGCAGCGAAGGCAGCGCGCCCGCCTCCAGGGCACCGCGCTCACCGGCCCGCCGCGGGATCCACACCAGCTGAGCGCCGGTCGCGGAGGCGGCCCGTACGGCGGCGGTGAGTCCGCCTGCCACGGCGGCCAGCCGCTCACCGACGACGATCACCGCACCCTCGGCGCGCAGCGCCTCGGCCGCCCTGGCCCCGTCGTCCTCCAGTCCGACGCCGCTCGCGAGTGCGTCCAGCCACTCGGTCTCGGTACCGGGGGCGGCCGGCAGCAGTGTGCCGGCGGCCTTCTCCAGGCCGCGCGTGGTGTGCGTGGCCAGCGAGAACACCTTCTGACCGTGTCCACGCCAGGCCTTGCGCAGCCGCAGGAAGACGCCGGGAGCCTCTTCCTCGGCCTCGAACCCGACCAGCAGAACGGCGGGCGCCTTCTCCAAGGAGGTGTACGTGACGCCCGTACCGTCGAGATCACGTCCGCGTCCGGCAATCTTCGCAGCGAGGAAGTCGGACTCCTCGCCGCTGTGCACGCGCGCGCGGAAGTCGATGTCGTTCGTGTCGAGGGCCACACGCGCGAACTTGCTGTACGCGTAGGCGTCCTCGACGGTGAGGCGGCCGCCGGTCAGGACGCCGGTCCTGCCGCGGGAGGCGAGCAGTCCCTGAGCCGCGATCTGCAGCGCCTCCGGCCAGGAGGCCGGTTCGAGGTCCCCCTCCGCGTTCCGTACGAGCGGCGTCTGGAGCCTGTCCCGCTGCTGCGCGTACCGGAACCCGAAGCGGCCCTTGTCGCAGATCCACTCCTCGTTGACCTCGGGGTCGTTGGCGGCGAGCCGCCGCATGACCTTGCCGCGCCGGTGGTCGGTGCGGGTGGCGCAGCCGCCGGAGCAGTGCTCGCACACGCTCGGCGAGGACACGAGGTCGAAGGGCCGGGAGCGGAAGCGGTAGGCCGCCGAGGTCAGCGCGCCGACCGGGCAGATCTGGATGGTGTTGCCGGAGAAGTACGACTCGAAGGGATCGCCCTCACCGGTGCCGACCTGCTGCAGGGCGCCCCGCTCGACCAGCTCGATCATCGGGTCGCCCGCGATCTGGTTGGAGAAGCGGGTGCACCGGGCGCACAGCACGCACCGCTCACGGTCGAGCAGCACCTGCGTGGAGATCGAGACGGGCTTCTCGTAGGTCCGCTTCTTGCCCTCGAAGCGGGACTCGGCCTGCCCGTGGGACATGGCCTGGTTCTGCAGGGGGCACTCGCCGCCCTTGTCGCAGACCGGGCAGTCCAGCGGGTGGTTGATGAGGAGGAGCTCCATCACACCGTGCTGGGCCTTCTCGGCGACCGGCGAGGTGAGGTGGGTCTTCACGACCATGCCGTCCGTGCAGGTGATGGTGCAGGACGCCATCGGCTTGCGCTGGCCCTCCACCTCGACGATGCACTGGCGGCAGGCACCGGCCGGGTCGAGGAGAGGGTGGTCGCAGAAGCGGGGGATCTCGATGCCGAGTTGCTCGGCGGCCCGGATGACCAGGGTGCCCTTGGGCACGCTGATCTCGGCGCCGTCGATCGTCAGCGAGACGAGATCCTCCGGCGGGACCGCCGCCTCTCCCCCACCCGTGGGAGCGCTGGTGGTCACGGTCATGCGTTCACCTCCGTGCGGTCGGCCCAGGCCGTCGACTTGGCCGGGTCGAAGGGGCACCCGCGGCCCGTGATGTGCTGCTCGTACTCCTCGCGGAAGTACTTCAGCGAGGAGAAGATCGGCGAGGCGGCGCCGTCGCCGAGGGCGCAGAACGACTTGCCGTTGATGTTGTCGGCGATGTCGTTCAGCTTGTCGAGGTCGGACATCACGCCCTTGCCGGCCTCGATGTCGCGCAGCAACTGCACGAGCCAGTACGTCCCTTCGCGGCAGGGTGTGCACTTGCCGCAGGACTCGTGGGCGTAGAACTCGGTCCAGCGGGTGACGGCGCGTACGACGCAGGTCGTCTCGTCGAAGCACTGCAGGGCCTTGGTGCCGAGCATGGATCCGGCGGCGCCCACTCCTTCGTAGTCGAGGGGTACGTCGAGGTGCTCGTCGGTGAACATCGGCGTCGAAGAGCCGCCCGGCGTCCAGAACTTGAGCCGGTGGCCGGGCCGCATGCCGCCGCTCATCTCCAGCAGCTGGCGGAGTGTGATGCCGAGCGGGGCCTCGTACTGGCCGGGGCTGGCGACGTGGCCGCTGAGCGAGTAGAGCGTGAAGCCGGGGGACTTCTCGCTGCCCATCGACCGGAACCATTCCTTGCCCCGGTTCAGAATTGCGGGAACCGACGCGATCGACTCGACGTTGTTCACAACAGTCGGGCACGCATAGAGGCCCGCCACCGCAGGGAAGGGGGGACGGAGCCGCGGTTGACCCCGGCGGCCTTCGAGCGAGTCGAGCAGTGCGGTCTCCTCACCGCAGATGTACGCGCCGGCGCCGGCGTGCACGGTGAGCTGGAGGTTCAGCCCGCTGCCCAGGATGTTCTCGCCGAGGTAGCCGGCCTCGTAGGCCTCGCGCACGGCCTCGTGCAACCGCCGCAGAACGGGGACGACTTCACCACGCAGATAGATGAAGGCATGCGAAGACCTGATGGCGTAACACGCGATGACAATGCCCTCGATGAGGCTGTGCGGGTTCGCGAAGAGGAGCGGGATGTCCTTGCAGGTTCCCGGCTCCGATTCGTCGGCGTTGACAACTAGATAGTGCGGCTTTCCATCTCCCTGGGGAATGAACTGCCATTTCATTCCCGTGGGGAATCCCGCGCCGCCGCGGCCGCGCAGCCCGGAGTCCTTGACGTACGCGATCAGGTCGTCCGGGGACATCGCGAGCGCCTTGCGGAGCCCCTCGTACCCTTCGTGCCTTCGGTAGACGTCCAGCGTCCAGGACCGGTCCTCGTCCCAGAAGGCCGACAGCACGGGTGCGAGCAGCTTCTCGGGGCTGTTGTTCCTGAGTTCGGGTGCCAAGGTCATCACTCCCCCTCCTCGGCGGCAGGCCCTGCCGGGTGGGCCGGGTCGGAGGCCGACGTGTCCTGTGGCGCATCGTGTGAGCTGAGGTGCTCGGTCGGCGACGGCTCGTGCACTGCCCTGTCCTGCGGCTCGTCCTCGTGCGGGCCGCCGTCCCGCGGATGGACCACACGCGCGGGTGCGGCCTCTCCCCTAGCCAGGCGAAGGCCCACCAGCGACGCCGGTCCCGCACTGCCGCTCTCCTCGACGGCCCCTGGCCGCTCGTCGGGGAAGCCGGCCAGCATCCGCGCGGTGTCCTTGAAAGTGCACAGGCGCGCCCCGCGCGTGGGTTCGACGTCCCGTCCCGCACGCAGGTCGTCGACGAGGCGCTTGGCGCTGGCCGGGGTCTGGTTGTCGAAGAACTCCCAGTTGACCATCACCACCGGCGCGAAGTCGCAGGCCGCGTTGCACTCGATGTGCTCCAGAGTGACCTTGCCGTCGTCAGTGGTCTCACCGTTGCCGACGCCCAGGTGCTCCTGGAGCTCCTCGAAGATCGCGTCACCGCCCATCACCGCACAGAGGGTGTTGGTGCAGACGCCCACCTGGTAGTCACCGGACGGCTTGCGCCGGTACATGGTGTAGAAGGTGGCGACCGCGGTCACCTCGGCCGTGGTCAGGCCGAGCACGTCCGCGCAGAACTGCATCCCGGTGCGCGTGACATGACCCTCCTCCGACTGCACGAGATGCAGCAACGGCAGGAGAGCCGAGCGGGAGTCGGGGTAGCGGGCGATCACCTCGCGCGCGTCCGCCTCGAGCCGGGCTCGGACGTCGTCCGGGTAGGCGGGCGCGGGCAGTTCGGGCATGCCCAGGCTGACGCCCCGCTCCGAAGAACTGGTGGTCACCGGTCGACGCCTCCCATCACGGGGTCGATGGACGCGACGGCGACGATGACGTCGGCGACCTGGCCGCCTTCGCACATCGCCGCCATGGCCTGCAGGTTGGTGAAGGACGGGTCCCGGAAGTGGACCCGGAAGGGCCGGGTGCCGCCGTCGGACACGGCGTGCACCCCGAGTTCGCCCTTGGGTGACTCGACGGCCGCGTACGCCTGTCCCGGCGGGACGCGGAAGCCCTCGGTGACCAGCTTGAAGTGGTGGATCAGGGCCTCCATGGAGGTGCCCATGATCTTCTTGATGTGGTCGAGGGAGTTGCCGAGCCCGTCCGGTCCCAGGGCGAGCTGGGCGGGCCAGGCGATCTTCTTGTCGGCGACCATGACCGGGCCGGGCTGCAGCCGGTCCAGGCACTGTTCGACGATCCGGAGGGACTGGCGCATCTCCTCCAGGCGGATCAGGAAGCGCCCGTAGGAGTCGCAGGTGTCGGCGGTCGGGACGTCGAAGTCGTACGTCTCGTAGTCGCAGTACGGCTGCGTCTTGCGCAGGTCGTGCGGGAGGCCGGTGGAGCGCAGGATCGGGCCGGTGGCGCCGAGGGCCATGCAGCCGGCCAGGTCGAGATAGCCGACGTCCTGCATACGGGCCTTGAAGATGGGGTTCCCGGTGGCGAGCTTGTCGTACTCGGGGAGGTTCTTCTTCATCTTCTTCACGAACTCGCGGATGTGGTCCACCGCGCCGGGCGGCAGGTCCTGCGCGAGTCCGCCGGGCCTGATGTACGCGTGGTTCATGCGCAGGCCCGTGATGAGCTCGTAGATGTCGAGAATCATTTCACGATCACGGAATCCGTAGATCATGATCGTGGTGGCGCCGAGTTCCATGCCGCCGGTGGCGATGCACACGAGGTGCGAGGAGAGCCGGTTCAGCTCCATCAGGAGCACCCGGATGATCTTGGCTCGCTCGGTGATCTGGTCCTCGATGCCGAGGAGCTTCTCGACGGCGAGGCAGTAGGCGGTCTCGTTGAAGAAGGACGTCAGGTAGTCCATGCGCGTCACGAACGTGGTGCCCTGCGTCCAGGTGCGGAACTCGAGGTTCTTCTCGATCCCGGTGTGCAGGTAGCCGATGCCGCAGCGGGCCTCGGTGACCGTCTCGCCCTCGATCTCCAGGATCAGACGGAGCACTCCATGGGTGGAGGGGTGCTGGGGCCCCATGTTGACGACGATGCGCTCGTCGTCGGCGCGGGCCGCGGACTGGACGACCTCGTCCCAGTCGCCACCGGTGACCGTATATACGGTGCCTTCCGTGGTCTCGCGAGGAGAGGCTTGCGAAGTGCTCACGAGTACGACCTCCGCTGGTCCGGAGCCGGGATCTGGGCGCCCTTGTACTCGACGGGGATGCCGCCGAGCGGGTAGTCCTTGCGCTGCGGATGGCCCTGCCAGTCGTCCGGCATCATGATCCGCGTCAGGGCCGGGTGACCGTCGAAGACGATCCCGAAGAAGTCGTAGGTCTCGCGCTCGTGCCAGTCGTTGGTGGGATAGACGGAGACCAGGGACGGGATCTTCGGGTCGGCGTCCGGAGCGCTGACTTCGAGCCGGATCAGCCTGTTGTGGGTGATCGAGCGCAGGTGGTAGACGGCGTGCAGCTCGCGGCCCTTGTCGTGCGGGTAGTGGACTCCGCTGACGCCGGTGCAGAGCTCGAAGCGCAGGGCGGGGTCGTCGCGCAGGGTGCGGGCGACGCGCAGCAGGTGCTCACGCTCGATGTGGAAGGTGAGTTCGCCGCGGTCGACGACCGTCTTCTCGATCGCGTTGTCCGGGAGGAGTCCCTGCTCCTCCAGAGCGCCTTCCAGTTCGTCGGCGACCTCGTCGAACCATCCGCCGTAGGGGCGGGCCGCCGGTCCCGGGAGGCGGACCGAGCGGACCAGACCGCCGTAGCCGGAGGTGTCGCCGCCGTTGTTGGCGCCGAACATGCCGCGCTGGACGCGGATCTCCTCACCGCCTTCGCCGCGCTGGCCGGGGAGGTTGGAGGCGCCGAGATCCTTCTCCGGGTTGACGCCGTTGGCGCCGTTCGCGTCGCTCACCGCAGCAGCCCCTTCATCTCGATCGTGGGCAGGGCCTTGAGCGCCGCTTCCTCCGCCTCGCGGGCCGCTTCCTCGGCGTTCACGCCGAGCTTGGAGGTCTGGATCTTCTGGTGCAGCTTGAGGATGGCGTCCATCAGCATCTCGGGCCGTGGCGGGCAGCCGGGCAGATAGATGTCGACCGGCACGATGTGGTCGACGCCCTGGACGATCGCGTAGTTGTTGAACATGCCGCCCGAGGAGGCGCAGACCCCCATGGAGATCACCCACTTGGGGTTCGGCATCTGGTCGTAGACCTGGCGCAGCACCGGCGCCATCTTCTGGCTCACCCGGCCGGCAACGATCATCAGGTCCGCCTGGCGGGGCGAACCGCGGAACACCTCCATGCCGAAGCGGGCCAGGTCGTAGCGGCCGGCGCCGGTGGTCATCATCTCGATGGCGCAGCAGGCGAGGCCGAACGTGGCCGGGAAGACGGACGCCTTGCGCACCCAGCCCGCGGCCTGCTCGACGGTGGTCAGCAGGAATCCGCTCGGCAGCTTTTCTTCGAGTCCCATGTGTTAAGGCCCCTCAGTCCCATTCCAGGCCGCCGCGCCGCCATACGTACGCGTACGCGACGAAGACGGTGAGCACGAAGAGCAGCATCTCCACGAGCCCGAAAATCCCCAGGGCGTCGAAGGTGACGGCCCAGGGGTAGAGGAAGACGATCTCGATGTCGAAGACGATGAAGAGCATCGCCGTCAGGTAGTACTTGATGGGGAAGCGCCCGCCGCCGGCCGGCGTGGGGGTCGGCTCGATTCCGCACTCGTAGGCCTCGAGCTTGGCCCGGTTGTACCGCTTCGGACCGATCAGCGTGGCCATGACCACGGAGAAGATCGCAAAGCCTGCCCCGAGGGCTCCCAGTACGAGGATGGGCGCATACGCGTTCACCGCTCCTCGCTCCTCTCAGTCGGCACTGACTGCTGGCGATGGCATTGGACTCACACCAACCTCATGCGTCTCCCCAACCCCGCCCGTCCCGGCGAAGATCGAGAACATGTGAAGCAGGTCACAAGCCCAACTGCCTCGCATCTTATGCCCGCCGCTCTGTGATCTGCGACACGGGGTATTGCACAAGCTTTGTGATCTCCACCACCTGATGAAGGATCATGAAGTCGGATGAGCGGTGATCTTCGTACGCGAAGCGTCCAAGTGATCACCAGAGGTGACATTTTCGCTCGTCGGCGCAGCTCGGGAGGGGCGTCTCAATATCAAGAGACTTCCCTTGCATGCAAATTGGTGTTGGACGAGATGTCCTGATATTGCGCCGCGTTCACACATCAGAGGGAGGTGCACCGTCCGGTGTGGACGCGTGCACACATTCACGAGCGGGACCCGGCCGTGACGCGAGCGCAATCTGGTCGTGATCTTCGCGCGAGACGCGCACATTGCCGTGACCGTTGCGTGACCTCCGCCACACCGCGAGAGGCGCCCGAGAGCGGGGCTTGGCCACCCGTCCCAACCAGTGGTAGGCACGGGGCAATTCGGGCGTAATCATGAAACGCCGTGATCACGGGCCTGATGGGCCGCGCCCGCAATGTCCGTTACGGCGTCAATAAAGAGCGAGCCGCCCGGAATTCGGGCCGTTGGCTGAACAACTGTGGCGCACCACACGTTTCTTGAAGGTATGGAGGAGCCCCTGATACCCGTTGTTCTCATGTCCCACACCGCTCACATACGCAGCCACCGGAAGCCCCGCCGCAACGCGACGACGAGTCTCGCGGTGCGTGCCGGAGTTGCCGGTGGCGTCCTCAGCATGGCTGCGGCAGGCGCCTCGGCCTCGGCGAGCGCTGCCGAGACCACACAGACCCTGCAACTGCCCACCCTGACGGCCGATCTGGCCTCTCAGGTCGCCCAGTCCGCGGACGCCACTCAGCAGGCGGCCGCGAACTACGAGCTGCAGGCCGAGCGTGACGCGGCCGCCGCAAAGGCCGCGAAGCAGGCCAAGGCGGACCTCGCGGAGGCGAAGAAGAAGGCCGAGGCCAAGGAGAAGGCCGAGGCCGCCCGCAAGGCCGCCGCCGAGAAGGCCGCCTCCCGCAGCGCGGAGCGGACCACCCTCGCCGCCACCACGACGAGCACCTCGACGTCCACGGCCACCGGTTCGGCCGCCGCGATCGTCAACTTCGTCAAGGCTCAGGTCGGTAAGGCCTATGTGTCCGGTGCGACCGGTTCGTCCGCTTACGACTGCTCGGGCCTGGTGCAGACCGCTTTCAAGCAGATCGGCATCAGCCTGCCGCGGGTCTCGCAGGACCAGTCGACCGCCGGCACCCAGGTCTCGCTGAGCAACCTGCTGCCGGGCGACATCCTGTACTGGGGCAGCGCGGGCAGCGCGTACCACGTGGCGGTGTACGTCGGCGACGGCATGTTCGTCGGCGCGCAGAACCCGTCGACCGGTGTGGTCGAGAGGCCGCTCTCCTACGACCCGCCGACCGGCGCGGTGCGGGTGCTCTGACGCACCCCGCAGCACAACACGTGCTGCACGGACGTACGGAAGGGCCGCAGCCGCTCGGGGGCAGCGGCCCCTCCGTCGTTTCCGCCGGGCCCGTCCCGGGCGGGCCTATCCCAGGTCGAAGGTGTTGGGCAGGCCGAGCTTGTAGCGCAGTTCGTCGACCCGCTTCAGGGGCTCCATCTCCGGTGGCCGGTACAGCTCCCAGATCTCACACGGCTCGGCGTCCGAATTGTCCGCGTCCAGGAGGGCGTTGACGGCTCGTCGCGCGGATTCGTTGGCCCCCTCCATCGTCGCCAGGTCGACATCGGTGTGGACGTAGTCGCCGGCGAGGAAGAGGTTCGGGACCTTCGTGCGGGCCGAGGGGCGGTTGTAGAGCGTGCCCGTGGGGTGGATGAGGAGCTGCTCGCGGTTGTGCGGGTCCGGGCCGCCGAGGCCCGTCACCGCCGGGTCCATGAACCAGCCGAGGCGGTCCTCGTCCGTGAGGGTCGTCTTGCCGGCGTCGTTGAGGCCGTCCTTCAGCTGGGCCCACAGCTCGGCGACGATCTCGTCCTTCGTGCACTCCTTGGCCGTCTTGCCGTACAGGATGCCCGGCTTGTCCCACTCGGAGATGATCGCGGACAGGCAGTCGTGGGCCTGTCCGTCGCCGTAGTCACGCGAGAAGTCCCTTGCGTCCCAGAACTGGGCCTGCCCGATGCCCGTCACCGACCAGGGCGAGTCGAGGCAGTTGATGTGGCCGTGCACGACGGGGGTGGGCGTGCGCAGATAGAACATCACCCCGGTCATCCAGTCCGTCTGCAGGGCGTCGCAGCGCGCCAGCTGCGGGTCCGCCGCCCGCAGCGCCCTGCCCCAGGTCCCGCGCGCGTGCTCGACGGGCATGGCGGAGACGTAGTGGTCGGCGGTGACCATCCGCTCCTGGCTGCCGTCGCGGGCCGCGACACGTACGCCGGTCACGCGGCCACCCTCGTACACGACCTCCCGGACCTGCGTCCCGAGCACGAACTCGACGCCCCGGGAGCGTAGGTGGGTCTCCCAGGGGTCGATCCAGGCCTCGCTGGTGGGGGCGTTGAGGACGCGGTCGATGTCGGCGTCGCCGTCCAGGCCGCGGCCGAGCACGCCCCAGAGGATCAGGGCCTCGATGATGACGCGGCCGACGGTGCGCGTGGACGCCACCTCCGCGCGGGTGGCGACGAGGTTGCGGGTCTGGCCGATGCCGAGGAGGGTCCGGTACTCCTCGCTCATCTCCTCGGCGCGGATGAAGTCCCACCAGGCGGTCTTCTCCCACTGGTCCTCGCGGCGGGCGTCGCAGCTGGTGAGGTGGACGAGGAGGCGGTCGGCGAAATAGGCGGCCTCGTGGGCGGGGAGGCGGGTGCCCAGGTCCAGGGCGGAGAGGATCTGGTCGCGGATCCAGGACGGGGTGATGTCGCCGGGCGCGGGCGGGGTCGTGACGCGGCGCAGGGGGAAGTGCAGGTCCGGGCGGCCGGAGCTGCGGGCGAACAGTTCCTCGGTGGCGTTCCGCAGGTTGCCGTGGACGCCGTTCGCGTTGCCGGGGAAGGGGATGCGGCGCATCGTGTCCGGCAGGTTCCGGTAGAAGCCGGGGAAGAAGCGGAAGCCGTGCTCGGCCGGGAGCGGCGCCCGGCCGCCGGTTCCCGTGCCCGGGACGGGCATCGAGCGGGCCTTGCCGCCGAGGACGTCGTAGTACTCGTAGACGGTGACGGCGTAGCCGCGTTCGGCGAGTTCGTGGGCGGCGCTGAGGCCGGAGACCCCGCCGCCGAGGACGGCGACGTGCTTGCCGGCGGAGGCGGAGGCCGCGGTCGCGCGTCCGGCGGGCCATAAGGCGAGGGCGCCGGCCGCTCCCCCGGCGCCGGTGAGGAAGCGTCTGCGGGTGTGGCCGGTGTTCTCCTGCGCCTGCTGCGCGTGTTCTGTTGTCATGAACAACGGAGGGTAGGGAGCGGCTCCGCAGGCCGGAACCCGGTTCTCCCGCCACCCACAGCATCCTCACAATCACAAGGAGGCACAGCCATGCCCAGTGTGTTCGTACAGGGAAGGCCCGTCGACTCGTATCCGCGGCTCGCGCCCGAGGCCCGGCGCGGGAAGGTGCGGCGCGTGACCGAGGTCGGCGAGGAGGTCCTGCACAAGCCCTGCAGGGACGTCACCGAGTTCGGGCCGGACCTCGCCGCGCTCATCGACGACATGTTCCTGACCATGTACATCGCCGAGGGAGCCGGTCTCGCGGCGAACCAAGTGGGCGTCGATCTGCGCCTTTTCGTGTACGACTGCCCGGACGACGACGGGGCGCGGCACGTCGGGCACGTCGTCAACCCGGTCCTCGACACCCTCGACCCGGCCCGGCGCCGGCTGCTCTACGAGAGCGAGGGGTGCCTGTCGGTGCCGGGCGCCGTGATGGACGTACCGCGTCCGGACCGGGCCGTGGTGCGGGGACTGGACAAGGACGGGCAGCCGCTCGTCATCGAGGGGACCGGGTACTTCGCGCGCTGCCTGGCCCATGAGACGGACCATGTGAACGGCCAGGTCTACCTGGACCGGCTCTCCCAGCGGGAGCGGAAGGACGCGCTCAGGCAGGTGGCGGACCGGCGCGACGAGGTGTTCGCGCGCCGGGCCGCCAACGTGGAGGCTCTCAGGAGCTAGTCACGCCTTGGGGGCCACCCTGCTCAGCCCGTTGATGATGCGGTCCATCGCGTCGCCGCCGGACGGGTCCGTGAGGTTCGCCAGCAGCTTCAGGGTGAACTTCATCAGCATGGGGTGGGTCAGACCGCGCTGGGCTGCGATCTTCATGACCTTCGGGTTGCCGATGAGCTTCACGAAGGCGCGGCCCAGCGTGTAGTAGCCGCCGTAGGTGTCCTTGAGGATGCGCGGGTAGCGCTGCAGGGCGAGTTCGCGGCTCGCGGGCGTCGGGCGGGCGTGCGCCTGGACGATGACGTCGGCGGCGATCTGGCCGGACTCCATGGCGTAGGCGATGCCCTCGCCGTTGAAGGGGTTCACCAGGCCGCCGGCGTCGCCGACCAGGAGCAAACCCTTGGTGTAGTGGGGCTGGCGGTTGAAGGCCATCGGGAGGGCGGCGCCGCGGATGGGCCCGGTCATGTTGTCCGGGGTGTAGCCCCAGTCCTCCGGCATGGAGGCGCACCAGGCCTTCAGCACCTCGCGCCAGTCCAGTTCCTTGAAGGAGTCGGAGGTGTTCAGGACGCCCAGGCCGACGTTGGACGTGCCGTCGCCCATGCCGAAGATCCAGCCGTAGCCGGGGAGCAGACGGTCCTGGGGGCCCCGGCGGTCCCAGAGTTCCAGCCAGGACTCCAGGTAGTCGTCGTCGTGTCGGGGGCTCTCGAAGTACGTACGGACCGCGACGCCCATCGGGCGGTCCTCACGGCGGTGCAGGCCCATCGCCAGCGACAGGCGGGTCGAGTTGCCGTCGGCGGCGACCACGAGCGGCGCGTGGAAGGTGACTTCGCGCTTCTCCTCGCCGAGCTTGGCGTGCACGCCGGTGATGCGGCCGGTGCGCTCGTCGATGATCGGGGCGCCGACGTTGCAGCGCTCGAAGAGCCGGGCGCCCGCCTTCTGGGCGTTGCGGGCGAGCTGCTCGTCGAAGTCGTCGCGCTTGCGGACGAGGCCGTAGTCCGGGAAGGAGGCGAGATCCGGCCAGTCCAGCTGGAGGCGGACGCCGCCGCCGATGATGCGCAGCCCCTTGTTGCGCAGCCAGCCGGCCTCCTCGGAGACGTCGATGCCCATCGCCACGAGCTGCTTCACGGCGCGCGGGGTCAGGCCGTCGCCGCATACCTTCTCGCGCGGGAACTCGGTCTTCTCCAGCAGGAGTACGTCGAGGCCGGACTTGGCGAGGTGATACGCCGTCGTGGAGCCGGCCGGGCCCGCGCCCACGACGATCACATCGGCGGTGTTCTCGGAGAAGGGCTCGGGGGAGGGCTCGGAGTGGGGCTCGGTCACGACGGTCACGGCGGGATCTCCCCAAGTTCGAAAATCTCTGTGCCGAGCGGCACTGGACACAGGCAGTCTATTCAGCAGAATTGATCACCCGGCTGAAGGGCTGTCCTCGTGAACCGAGCTCTCCCCGTAGTACGGCTGCGCGTCCCCACCGACGAGGACGCGATCGCCTGGCACCGGCTCTTCGACGATCCGGAGGTCATGGAGTTCTGGGGCGGGAAATCGGCCGAACTCTCCGTCTACGAGGAGCTCACCGCCCGGCAGCGCAGACACGACGCGGAGCTCGGCTTCTGCCTGTGGACCATGGTGGACGAGTCCGGGCAGGTCATCGGCTTCACGGGCGCCCAGCCATGGCCGCACGAGTGGGGCCCCACGGGCGAGATCGAGATCGGCTGGCGGCTCGGGCGCGAGTTCTGGGGCAAGGGATATGCCACCACGGCCGCGCAGATGACGCTGGAACGGCTCAGGGCGGTGGGCGTGCCGACCGTGATGGCGATGGTCAGACCGGGGAACGAGCGGTCCATCGCGGTCACCCGGCGGCTGGGCATGAAGCCGGCGGAGAGCTACCCGCACCCCCGGTTCCAGGAGGACGCCCTCTGTTTCCGGCTCCAGCTCCAAAATGGTCACGCACAGTAATCGACTGCTACAGAAAGATACTTGGCGCTTCCGGATGGCACCCCCGTGCGGTTACTCTTCCAGTACCGCTGGGGGTGACATCTGTGCGAATAACACCCAAAACACCCGAGGTACGCGTACCACGGCTCGTCGGACTGATGGCCATGGACGCGCGCAAGACGGCGGAGGCGACCGGCCTCTTCCTGAATGCGCCGGACCGGCCCGACTTCCACCAGACCGTGGTCGAGTACGTCGTACGGCAGTACCCGCAGCCCAATGCGGAGGTACCGCGGGACTCCGTGATCTACGTGTGGTTCGACTTCGGCGAAGGAGAGGGCGGCGGAGGCGTGCGCGAGCCGCGCATTCCCAGGCCCCCCACCGGGGGACTGCAGCGCGAGCTGGACGAGCCGGGCGACCCGTACGTCGTCAGCTCCGCCTGAACGTCAGCCCTTGAAACCTCGGTGCAGGGCGACCACCCCGCCCGTCAGGTTCCGCCACGCCACCTTCGACCAGCCGGCCTTCTGCAGATGCTCGGCCAGCGCGGGCTGGTCGGGCCAGGCGCGAATGGACTCGGCGAGATAGACGTAGGCCTCCGGGTTCGAGGAGACCGCGCGGGCGACGGGCGGCAGGGCGCGCATCAGGTACTCGGTGTAGACCGTGCGGAAGGGCGCCCAGGTCGGGTGCGAGAACTCGCAGATCACCACCCGGCCGCCGGGCTTGGTCACCCGGTGCATCTCACGCAGGGCCGTGTCGAAGTCCTGCACGTTGCGCAGCCCGAAGGAGATCGTGACGGCGTCGAAGGTGTCGTCCTTGAACGGCAGCTTCGTCGCGTCGCCCGCGGTCAGCGGCAGCCAGGGGTGCTTCTTCTTGCCGACCTGGAGCATGCCGAGGGAGAAGTCGCACGGGACGACGTACGCGCCCGTGCGGGCGAAGGGCAACGAGGACGTGGCCGTACCGGCGGCCAGGTCCAGGATCTTCTGCGCGGGCCGGGCGTCGACCGCCCGGGCCACCTCCTTGCGCCACACCCGGTCCTGGCCGAGCGACAGCACATCGTTCGTCAGGTCGTACCGTTCCGCCACGTCGTCGAACATCGAGGCGACTTCGTGCGGCTGCTTGTTCAGGGAGGCGCGGGTCACGCCCGCCATTCTTGCAGCACCGCCCGCGGCTCCCGCTCAGGGGAGGAACCTGGGCTTCTTCTTCGCGGGGCGAGGGAGAGTTCGGGAGCGTTCGGGAAGGCGGTCGCGGGCTAACGACGTCGGTGTACGAGGCGCCCCGCGCACACCGTCGCGAGGCACGCGCCGGTTTCGTCGAACACGGCGAGGTCGGCCCGGCCGGACTCGGCCAGAGCCGGGGGCCGCGTACCGGACAGGACGAGGACGTCGTTCCGGTCGGCCGCCGCCCGCAGTTCGGGTGAGTCGGCGTACTGCGCGAGGATCGCCACGGCGCCCGACTTCAGCACGGCATGAACGCGTTCACGTGGGCTCGGGGCATCGGGAAGCGGACCCTCGTGGAGGCGCCCGGGCTCCAGGACGCCCGGCCAACTCCGCACCCGTGCCTGCGGAAACCGGTCCCGCACCTGAGCCAGCGGACCCACCGCGGCGATCCGGTTCCCCTCGACCGCCACGGCGCCGTCCTTGATCGGCTCGGCGTCGCGGCCGGTCCGGACCTCGTCCGCCGCGTGAATCGTCAGCACCGGTACGTCAGTTGGAAGCCAGCAGCTTCAGCTCGGGGTGGGCCGTGCCGCCCGCGATCGCCGTGGACGAGATGTGCGACATCACCCGCTCGTCGACGGGGTCGTTCGCCGGGTCGTCGTGGACGACGATGTGCTCGTACGTCGTGGTTCGCTGGGCGGGAACGCGCCCCGCCTTCCTGATGAGGTCGATGATCTCGAGCCGGTTGGAGCGGTGCTTGGCACCGGCCGAGGAGACGACGTTCTCCTCCAGCATGATGGAGCCGAGGTCGTCGGCGCCGTAGTGCAGGGAGAGCTGCCCGACCTCCTTGCCGGTGGTCAGCCAGGACCCCTGGATGTGCTGGACGTTGTCCATGAACAGCCGCGCGATGGCGATCATCCGCAGGTACTCGAAGAGCGTGGCCTGGGTGCGGCCCTTCAGGTGGTTGTTCTCGGGCTGGTAGGTGTACGGGATGAAGGCACGGAAGCCGCCCGTGCGGTCCTGTACGTCACGGATCATCCGCAGGTGCTCGATGCGCTCGGCGTTGGTCTCGCCCGTGCCCATGAGCATGGTGGACGTCGACTCGACACCCAGGTTGTGCGCGGTCTCCATGATCTCCAGCCAGCGCTCGCCGCTCTCCTTGAGGGGCGCGATGGCCTTGCGCGGCCGCTCGGGGAGCAGCTCGGCGCCGGCGCCCGCGAAGGAGTCGAGCCCGGCCGCGTGAATACGGGAGATGGCCTCCTCCACGCTCACCTTGGAGATCCGGGCCATGTGCTCGACCTCGCTCGCCCCCAGGCTGTGGATGACGAGCTGCGGGAACTCCTTCTTGATGGCGGCGAAGTGCTTCTCGTAGTACTCCACGCCGTAGTCCGGGTGGTGCCCGCCCTGGAACATGATCTGGGTGCCGCCGAGCTCGACGGTCTCCGCGCAGCGCCGCAGGATGTCGTCCAGATCCCGCGTCCAGCCCTTGGCGGTGTCCTTGGGAGCGGCGTAGAAGGCGCAGAACTTGCACGCCGTGACACACACGTTCGTGTAGTTGATGTTGCGCTCGATGATGTACGTCGCGATGTGCTCGGTGCCGGCGTACTTACGGCGGCGCACGGCGTCGGCGGCGGCGCCCAGCGCATGCAGCGGGGCGTCGCGGTAGAGGTCGAGTGCCTCTTCGGGGGTGATCCGACCACCGGCCGCGGCACGGTCGAGGACGGACTGAAGGTCGGCCTTCTCGGTCACCGGGGCGTCCCTTTCGTCAAGGGTTGTGGACAGACCTGCCCAGCCTACGTCAGGCCGTGTACGCCCCGATCAGCAGCCCGAGAAACGCCCCGCCGAGCAGGAACGGCCCGAAGGCGGCAGCCGTCTCGCGCCCGGCCCGCCCCGCGACGGCGAGTGCGCCCGCGTACAGCGCCCCGAGCAGGAACGCGGCGAGGGTGCCGAGCATGAGCGTCGGCCAGCCGTACCACCCCAGGGCGGCGCCCGGCCCGAGCGTCAACTTGACGTTCCCCAGGCCCATGCCGTCCGGCTCGATGAGGGACAGCACGAGAAAGAACCCACCGAGCGCGAGGGCCCCGTACAGCGCCGTCGTCCAGTCACCGGCGTGCTCGGGGAGCAGCGCCACGACGCCGAGCAGCACGAGGGCGGCGCCCGCGAGCGGCAGCGTCAGAACGTCCGGCAGCCGCTTCACCCTCAGGTCGACGAGCGCCAGCAGGACCCCGACGGGCCCGAGCAGCAGCCAGACACCGAGCTCGGGGCGGGTGCCGGTGGCGGCGGCGAGGGCGGCACAGACGGAGGCGGTGACGAGGGCGGGGGCGCCGGGTCCGTACGACCGTACGGAGAACCGGTGGGCGGCCCGTGGCAGCAGCGCCCCTGCTGCCGCGCCCCAGAGCGCGGCGACGGCGATCAGCAACTTCATCCGTTCCGGGGGTCGTTGGCCTGCGAAACCGTTGCCCCCAGCCTCACACGGCGCCGAACAGAGAGGCGAGCCCCCGGTCGAGGGCCGGTTCCAGGGGTTCGCCGCCCGGCTCGGTGACCGTGTAGGAGCGGAGCAGGAAGCGGTGCAGGGCCGTGGTTTCGAAGCGGACCGCCGCGATGCCCTGCGGGGCGTGGAGTTCCACGAGGGTGTGGGCCGGGCCGTGCGGGCGGAGCCGTACCGTGCCGAGACCCGCGGGGGCACCCAGGCCCTCCTCCAGGAGGCTGCGGGCGAAGGTCCAGATGACCTCCTCGTCGTCGAGGGAGATCCAGGCCGGGAAGACGAGATGGACCGCCAGCGGGTCCTCGGAGAGGTACCGCAGGGTGACGGGCACCGCCAGTTCGTCGTGGTCGGGGGTGAGCAGGTGGGCGCCGGTGGGCTGCTCCAGGGCTATGTACACGAGGGGGGCTCCCTTTTCGGGCATGTAGAGCATTTCGAGCATGTCGGGTTCTGCGGGGGGCCAGTTGGGCCCGTGTACCCCTTGGGAGCACCCGGGAGGCCCGGGCATTACGCCGTAATAGAAGTCAACTTTCGTGACGTGCGCCACATCCGCGATTCACCGCAACTTTGATTGAAGCTTTTGCCATCTAGCCTTACAAAACCTTCCCCCGGCCCTCAGTAGTAGGCAACTGGAGCGTTCCGCCATGTCCGACGGTTCCACTGCAGTGTCCCGACCGGCTTCCGCGTCCCACGCCGCCACGGCCGCGTACGCCCGGATCTATGAGGAACAGCAGCCGCGACTCGTCGCATACGCCCGCTCGCTCACCCGGAACGCCTGGACCGCCGAAGACCTGGTCGCCGAGGCGCACTTCCGGGTGTGGCGGCGGCTGGCCGCGGGCCACGAGATCGACAACGTGCCGGCGTATCTGATGACGACGGTGCGCCACCTCGCGATCGCAGCCGGGAGCGCGGTGCGCGAGACGCCGCGGGATCCGCACGGCGAGGAGCGGGTCGAGTCGGACGGGCACCCGCACACGGACGACCCCGCCGAGCGGGTGTCCTCCGTCGACCTGGTGGTACGGGTGCTGGGGCAGTTGCCCGAGCGGTGGGTGAAGGCGCTGTGGCTGGCCGAGGCGGAGGGGCAGCCGCTGGCCGCGATCGGTCCGCAGCTCGGGACCAAGGAGGGTGCCACGGCCGTGCTGTTGCACCGGGCCCGGGAGGGTATGCGGCAGGCGTTCCTGCGGACCCAGACCGGTGCGCCCGACGACCCCGCGTGCCAGGTGTACTGGGCGCGTATGCCCGCGTATGTGAGGGGTGCGGCGACGGCGAAGCAGTCCGAACGACTGCTCGGGCATGTGGACGCGTGTGACGACTGCCGGGCGCGGCTGGCCGCCCTGATGAGCGCCAACGACCGGTTGCCCGCGCTCGTCGGGCCGGCACTTCTCGTGTTCGCGGTGGGCGGGGCGGGCAAGTTCCTGCTCACCCTCACCGCCGGATCGGCCGGTGCGGCGACCGCGGCCGGCGGGCACGGGCTGCTGCACGGGGTGCGCCAGGCGGCGGTCGGCGGTTCGAAGACGCAGGTGGCGGCGGCTGCCGGGGCGGTCGTGGCGGGCGCCGCCGCGCTCCTCCTCGTCATCGGCCCGGCCGACCCGGGTCGGGTTCCGGCCCGGCGGACGCCGGTGGCCGACGCGCCCGCGGCTCACGTCCCGGTGGCCGGTACGCCGGCGACGGGTGCCAGGAGCGGGGCACCGAAGAAGGACGGTACGTCGGCTCGTACGACCGGCGTTCCGAGCAGCGAGCGGGTGCGCGCGGCCGATACCGACGGGACCGCAACGGCCGTATCGAGACCCGGTGACGCCGATGAGCCCGCGCCGGCGCCGGGTGGGCACACGTCCGGAAGCAGGACGGACGACACACCGCCGCCCGCCGGGACCGCACCGGAGAAGCCGGCCGATCCCGCACCGAAGGGCACGCCTCCGGCTCCCCCGAAGACGGGCGGTTCGGACGAAGAGCCGAAGGCCCCGCCCTCGCCCACCGACCCGTACCCGAAGGCTCCGGCCCCGAGCGAGCAGCCCCCCGAGACTCCCGCGCCTCCGACCCAGGAGCCTCCGGAAAGCCCGGAACCCCCCACCGAGGACACCCCGGAGACCCCGGCCCCGCCCGCTGACGACGACTCCCCCTCGACTCCGGCACCCCCCTCCGATCACACACCCGAAGCCGCTCCCCCGAGCGCGCCCTCGCCGCCGCCCGCATCGGAGCCCGAGGCCCCGACTCCTGTGGAGCCCGGGCCTGTTGAAGACCCGGCGCCCCCGGCGGACGACACCGACACGCCCCCCGTCGCACCGCCGGCCCAGGACCCGGCACCGACCACGCCCGGCCCCACCGGGACCGAGCCCCCACCCGGCTCCGGGCCCGCCGCCCCACCGGTCTCCACGCCTCCCGGAGACGGCTGCCCGGGCGCGCCCGGCAGCGCAGGGCACGGCTCGGAGTAAAGCCGCCGCCACCAATTCGGCCCCGCTCCACGTCACGGACCCGACGTCGCCGTCGGCTTCGGCGCCGGCTTGCTCACAGGTGCCCGATGCGCCCGCCGAGCACCCGCCTGCCGGGCGGGCACGACGTCTACAGTGGGGACGAGGAGGCCTGATGAGCAGCGGAAACCACACCGACTCGCGTACGTCGCGAGCCCGCTCCCCGGTGCAGACCCGATGCCTCCGACATCCCGGCCTCGGCGCCGTCATCGTCCTCGCCGTCACCGCGCTCAGCGCCTGCGGCGGCTCCGGTACCGACTCGGGGGGCGGTGCGAACGACGCCCCGGTGGTGGGCGTCGACTATCCCCGCTCCGACACCGACTTCTGGACTTCGTACATCAAGTACACCCCTCAGTTCGCCAAGGAGCTCGGCCTGCGGCTGGAGGCGACCAACTCGCAGAACGACGTCGGCAACCTCGCCGCCAACGTACAGACGCTCATCATCCACAGGGTGAAGGGCGTGGCGATGGCTCCGCAGAGCACCGGCGCGATCGGGCCCGTCCTCAGGCAGTTGTCCGCCTCGAAGATCCCCGTGGTCACCCTGGACACCCGCCCTGACACCGGCCACGTCTACATGATCGTCCGCGCCGACAACCGCGCGTACGGCGAGAAGGCCTGCCGGTTCCTCGGCACCAAGCTCGGCGGCGAGGGCAAGGTCGTCATGCTCGAAGGCGACCTCGCCTCGATCAATGCCCGGGACCGCACCGATGGCTTCAACGGGTGCATGAAGGAGAACTACCCCAAGATCGAGGTCTTCGGCGAGCCGACCAACTGGGACGGGGCGATCGCGGCCCGGAAGCTGCAGACGGACCTCACCGCCCACCCGGACATCAAGGGCGTCTACATGCAGGCCAGCTCCGCGCTCTCGGGCACTTTGCAGGTGCTCAAGCAGCAGGGTCTGCTGGTCGGTCCGAAGGACGACAGGCACGTGTTCGTGGTCTCCAACGACGGCACCCCCAGGGAGCTCCAGGACATCGCCCAGGGCAAGATCGACGCCACGGTCTCCCAGCCGGCCGACCTCTACGCGAAGTACGCCCTCTCGTATCTGAAGGCGGCGATCGAAGGCAAGAGGTTCAAGCCGGGCAGGACCGACCACGGCAGCACGATCGTCCAAGTCCGCGACGGTGTGCTGGAGGACCAGCTCTCCGCCCCGCTGGTGACCGCGGGCGGCGGGACCTACGGCGGGGTTCCCAGTCTCAGGAGCGACGACACCTCCCTCTGGGGCAACAACCCCTGACCTGGGCTTCGTCTACTTGACCTTCGACATCCGAGCCGTGGGCTTCCCCTCCGCGTCGCTGTCCGACATGTACGTCAGGTCGTTGCCGACCCGGGCCAGCCGCACCGTGTGCGCATCGGGGTTGCACCCCGCGTGGTTGGACCTGGCGCCCACCGACGTCGTGACGAGTTCCTTCTTCGTCACCTTCTTCAGGGTCAGTACGTCGTTGCAGACACCGCCGAGCTGGTCGGTCTGCCGGACTCTGCCCAACTCCTCGCCCACGCGCGCCTGATGGACGGTCACCCGGAAGGTTCCCGCGGGCAGGGCGCCGTCGAGGACGAGGCCCTGGCCCTCCCAGGTGCCGAGGTAGCCGTCGGGGACGGCGGCGCCCTCCGCGGCGGTGGAGTCGCCGGTGGGTGAGGCGCTCGCAGTGCCACGCGGCCCCGGGGAGTACGCGCCGGTGCCGGCACCGCCCGCGTCGTTCTCACTGCTGCCCGGCAACAGGTCGAACAGGAACACCGACCCCACCGTCACCGCCGCCAACGCCCCCGCGACCGCCAGCGCCACCGTGCAGCTCAGCCGCCGTCCGCGCCCGCCGTCCCCCGGCGCGGACGCCGCCGCCACGGACACGGTGAACCTGCCGGGACGCTGCTCGACGGGAGGGGCGTCCTGCGGCTCGGGCACGGAGCCGGGAGGCGCAGGAACGGCAGAGGCAGGACCGGCGGAGACAGGACCGGCCGGCGCAGGCGCGGAAACCGGGGAGCCGGAGTAGGCCGCAGCTGCCGGCATCACCGGCGCCGGTCCGAACTCCCCCACCGTCGGCTGCCCAGCCGCCTCCCGGCCGGCCGTCGACTGCGCAGCCCCTTCCCCACCCGCCGTCACCGCATCCCCGACCGAAGGGCTGCTGAACCCCACCGGCCCCGAGGGCGCCTCGTCCCCCGCCTCCAGGTTCAGCAGCTTCACGACACTGCGGCTCACCTGTTCCACCAGCGTCCCCGGCAGCCACCCGCCCGCCACCATCCGCGCCGCTCCCTCGGGAGCGAGCCGCCGTGCCACCTCACCCGGCGTCGGCCGCCGCTCCGGCTCCTTGACCAGGCACGCCTCCGTCACATCTCGCAACTCACCGCTCAGCGAGCCGAGTTCGGGCTCCTCGTGGACGACCTTGTAGAGCAGAGCCGCGGACGAATCCCCGGGGAACGGCGGCTCCCCCGTCGCCGCATACGCCAGCACCGCGCCCAGCGAGAAGACGTCGGCCGCTCCCGAGGCCCCCTTCCCGAGGATCTGCTCGGGCGACATGTAGCCGGGCGAGCCGATGGACACGCCGGTGGACGTCAGGGACGCCGTGCCGTCCGTCGCCCGCGCGATGCCGAAGTCGATCAACAGCGGTCCGTCGAGCGTCAGCAGGACGTTGGACGGCTTCACGTCCCGGTGCACCAGACCCAGTTCGTGCACCGCCGCCAGTGCCTCCGCCAGGCCCGCACCCAGCACCCGTACCGAATGAGCGGGCAGCGGGCCGCCGTCCGCGACGGCCGCCGCCAGCGACGGACCCGCCGCATAAGCCGTGGCCACCCAGGGGACGGCCGCCCCGGGGTCCGCGTCGAGCACCGGAGCCGTCCAGGCGCCGCCCACCCGCCGCGCGGCCTCCACCTCGCGGCGGAAGCGGGCGCGGAACTCCTCGTCGAGCGCGAAGTGCGGGTGCACGATCTTGACCGCGACCGTGCGGCCCCCGGCGCTGCGTCCCAGGTAGACGCGGCCCATCCCGCCGGAGCCGAGCCGGCCGAGCAGCCGGTAGGGCCCCACGACGGTGGGCTCGTCGGCTCCGAGCGGCTGCATGGCGTCCACCCCTCCCCCGTATCCCCCGTAACGACGAGAAAAGGGTAGTGCGCCGTTCCCGTACGGCTTACGGCTGCAACAGATCCACCTTGACGTCCGCCGGGAAGCCGGTGGTCGGCCCGACCCGCCGGGCGAACTCGGCGACCGCGGCCAGCTGCGGCCCGCCGAAGCGGAAGTCCAGCGTGGTGAAGTACCGCTCCAGGACCCGCTCGTCGAACTCCTCCCAGCGGGCCGCCTGCTCGGCGACCTTGCCGACCTCGTCCAGGGAGAGGTTGCGGGAGGCGAGGAAGGCCTCGTGGACGCGTCGGGTGATGACGGGCTCGCGCTCCAGGTAGTCCCGGCGCGCCGCCCAGACCGCGAACACGAACGGCAGCCCGGTCCACTCCTTCCACAGCGCGCCGAGGTCGTGCACCTCCAGGCCGAACCTCGGCCCGTCGTGGAGGTTCGCCCGCAGGGCCGCGTCCCCGATGAGTACGGCCGCCTCGGCCTCCTGCATCATCAGGCTGAGGTCGGGCGGGCAGGTGTAGTAGTCGGGCTGGACGCCGTAGCGCTCGGCCAGGAGGAGCTGCGCGAGGCGGACGGAGGTGCGCGAGGTCGAGCCGAGCGCGACCCGGGCGCCGTCCAGCTCGTCCAGCGGGACCTGCGAGACGATCACGCAGGACATCACCGGGCCGTCGCACCCCACCGCGATGTCCGGGAAGGCGACCAGGTCGTCCGCGTTCTTGAGGAACTCGACGAGGGTGATGGGACCGATGTCGAGGTCTCCCTGCACCAGCTGCTCGCTGAGCTTCTCCGGGGTGTCCTTCGTCAGCTCGAAGTCGAGGAGCGTGCCCGTCCTCGCAAGCCCCCAGTACAGGGGCAGGCAGTTCAGGAACTGGATGTGGCCGACGCGCGGCCGGGTGCGAGAATTGTCCACATCGCGAGGCTAGACCCCATGGGGTACGGTGCAGCCTTCAGGGTGGTGTGTCGCCGTCACCGGCGCCCCGTCAACCCCACCCGGACGATCTTCAAACGTCTGGGTGACGTGATCTTGCCCTCTATTGCTTTCGGCTGCCCGCGTGCTAGGCTCGCCGCAAGTTGCAGTTTGGTTTCCCTTGCAGTACAGAGCCTGCGGAGCATGTAACCGCGGGCTCTCGTCGTTTTCAGACGTATGCAGTTGTGCAGCACTGTTTTCACACTTGCAGGTTCTGGAGCAGGGCAACCCTTTGGGCCCAAGGAGGGCTTATGGCTACCGGAACCGTGAAGTGGTTCAACGCCGAAAAGGGCTTTGGCTTCATCGCCCAGGAAGGTGGCGGCCCGGACGTCTTCGTCCACTACTCCGCCATCAACGCGAGCGGCTTCCGCTCGCTGGAGGAGAACCAGCAGGTCTCCTTCGACGTGACCCAGGGCCCGAAGGGCCCGCAGGCGGAGAACGTCACCCCCGTCTGATTCGGTCTCGGAGCCTGGTGCTTTGATCCGGAACTGAGAGCAGTACCCAAGGAGCCCCGCGCCGCAAGGCAGCGGGGCTCCTGCCTTTTCCGGGGACCTATACGTGCTGCATGACCAGCACGAACGTCGTCCCGGGCGCCAGCGCCTCGTACGAGTGCGGCACATCCCCGCGGTACGTCATGTAGTCCCCGGGCCCGAGCTCCACCGTCTCCCCCGCCGGCCCCGCCTTCACCTTGCCCGTGGACACGATCAGGTGCTCCACCGAGCCCGGAATATGCGGTTCCGACTCTCGGACCGCCCCCGGCTCGGCCCGCAGGTGATAGATGTCCCGGCGTGCACCGGGCGGGCTCGCGGACAGCAGCGTGGCCGCGTACTCGGCCTTCTCCGAGGCGACGGTCGGCCCCTGCCCCGCCCTGATCACCTGCACGGGCGACACCGGCGGCTCCACCAGCGTGCTGAACGGCACCCCGAGCGCCACCCCCAGCGCCCACAGCGTCTCCACGCTCGGGTTCCCGCCCGCCCCCTCCAGCTGCGACAACGTCGACTTCGCGATCCCGGCCCGCTTGGCCAGCTCGGAGAGGGACAGCCCGGCACGGGTGCGTTCGCGCCGCAGCGCGGCCGCGATCCAGTCCAGGGGGAGCCGGGGTGGCAGCTCGGACGTCATGTTCGCTCCATCGGTACGAATGTTCGTCTTGACGAACGGAAGCTCTCCTGTTCATTCTAGAGAACATGCGTACGGCAGATCGAACGCCCTCCATGTCCCGACCATCGGCCCGCACCCTTCCGCGTGATCTGATCCGCGACGCCTCCCTCGTCTGGCTGGCCAGCGGCATCGTCGGTGTCTCCTTCGGCGCGATCGCCGTGGCCGGTGGTCTGCCGGTGTGGGCGCCGGTGGTGATGTCCCTCGTGGTCTACGCGGGCTCCGCCCAGTTCAGCGCGGTCGGCGTCCTGCTGGCCGGGGGCGGCCCGATCGCCGCGGCGGCCACCGGCCTCCTCCTCAACACCCGTACGGCCGCTTTCAGCCTCGCGATCGCCGACACCCTCGGCCCGGGCCGCCTCACCCGCCTCCTCGGCGCGCACCTCGTCACCGACGAGACGGTGGCCTTCGCCCTGGCCCAGACCGATCCGGTACGGCGGCGGAGGGCGTTCTGGGTCTCGGGGATCGGCCTGTTCGTCGTATGGAACGTGGGTGTCCTGGCCGGAGCGCTGGCCGGGGGCGCGCTGGGCGACACGGCGACGTACGGACTGGACGCGGCCTTCCCCGCGGTGCTGGTGGCCCTGGTCCTGCCCACCCTGCGGGCGGACACCCGGATACGGCGGTGCGCGCTGCTCGGCGCCGCCCTGGCCCTCGCGGTGACGCCTGCCGTCCCGGCAGGGGTGCCGGTGCTGCTGGCGCTGACCGGGCTGGTCCTGCACGGCCGCAAGGGGGTCTCCGCATGAACGCCACGGTCGCGGTGATCCTGGCCCTGGCGGTCGGGACGTACGCCTTCCGTCTGGTCGGCCCGGCGCTGCACGGGCGCGTGGAGCTCCCGGCCCGGGTCCAGGAGCTGCTGTCGGCGGGAGCGGTCGTGCTGCTGGCCGCCCTGCTGGCGACGGGCGCACTGACGGAGAACGGAGCCTTTGCGGGGTGGGCACGGCCGGCCGGGGTGCTGGTCGGGGGCCTGCTGGCATGGCGCCGGGCGCCGTTCGCGGTGGTGGTACTGGGGGCTGCGGGGACGGCGGCGGTACTGCGGGCGGTGGGGGTGGGCTGAGCGGGAGCGGCCGAAGAGGAGCAGCCGCGCAGAAGCAGCCGAAGAGGAGCGCCCAAGCGGGAGCAGTCGAGTGGAAGCAGCCGAACAGGTGCAGCCGAACAGGTGCAGCCGAACAGGTGCAGCCGCGCAGGGGGGTCGAGGAGGCCGGTGGCGGGCCGTTGTCAGTGGTGGTCGCTACGGTTTTGAGCATGACCGAGACCCGTGACGAGACCGCGTCCGAACCCGACTTCCTCACCAGCACCCGGACGTTCTACGACGCCGTGGCCGAGGACTACGCCGCGCTGTTCGAGCGCGAGCTCGCGGACCGGCCGCTGGAGCGGGCGATACTCCAGGTGTTCGCCGAACTCGTGGGTGGCGAGGGGCCGGTGGCCGACCTGGGGTGCGGTCCCGGCCGGACGACTGCGCGCCTCGCCTCGCTCGGGCTGGACGTCTTCGGCCTCGACCTGTCGGAGTCGATGCTGGCGGTGGCCCGCCGGGAGAACCCGGGGCTGCGTTTCGAGCAGGGCTCGATGCTGGACCTGGACATTCCCGACGGGACGCTGGCCGGGGCGCTCTCCTGGTACTCCTCCATCCATACCCCTGCGGACGAACTGCCCGCCCTCTTCGCCGAGTTCCACAGGGTGCTCGCGCCCGGCGGCCCCCTCCTGGTCGGCTTCCAGGCGGGCGACAAGCACCGCCACCACGACCGCCCCTGGGGCCGCCCCGTCGCGCTGACCTTCCGGCGCCGCCGGCCGGAGGACATGGTCCGGCTGTTGGCGGACGCGGGCTTCACGCTCCTCTCGCAGACGGTGCGGGAACCTGAGGAAAGCCTGGAGGAGACCTCCCCGCAGGCCTTCCTCATAGCCCGGAAGCCTGCAGCGACGGCCTCCTAGAGCACCCCCGCGATGTCCAGCGCCGCGATGTACCCGAACGTCATCGCGGGCCCGATGGTCGACCCGGCCCCGGCGTAGCTGTGTCCCATCACGGCGGCACTGGCGTTCCCGGCGGCGTACAGGCCTGGAATCACCGAGCCGTCCGGCCGCAGCACCCGCGCCCTCGCGTCCGTGACCAGCCCGCCCTTCGTCCCGAGATCCCCGGGGACGATACGGAAGGCGTAGTACGGGGGCAGCCACAGGGGTGCGAGGCAGGAGTTGGGGAGGACGGAGGGGTCCGTGTAGTAGTGGTCGTACGCGCTGTCGCCGCGGTGGAAGTCGCTGTCGCTCCCTTTCAGCGCAAGGGAGTTGAAGCGGTCGACCGTGGCGCGCAGGGCCGCCGCGGGAACACCGACGGAGGCGGCGAGGGCGTCGAGGGTCCAGGCCTTGTGAGCGGCCCCCGAGCTGTACCAGTCGTCGGGGAAGGTGAAGGTCGGGACGACGTCCTTGAACAGGTACCGGTTGCGGTAGTTCTGGTCGACGATCAGCCAGGCCGGGATGTCCGGGTCCGTGGGGTTGCGGTCGTACATGGTGTGGACGACGTCGCTGTAGGGGCCGGCCTCGTTGACGAAGCGGGAGCCCGCCGCGTTGATGAGGAGGCCGCCGGGGAGGGTTCGTTCGGCGAGGCAGAAGTAGGGCTGGCCGGGGAGCGGGATGGCCGGTCCCCACCAGGCGTCGTCCATGAGGTCGAGTGCGGCGCCCAGTTGCCGTCCCGCTCGGATGCCGTCGCCCGTGTTCTCCTTCGCTCCGACCGTCCACTCCGTACCGATGGGCCGGCGCTGGTACTGGGTGCGCATGGCCCCGTTGTGCTCGAAGCCGCCGGAGCCGACGACGACGGCGCGGCGGGCGCGTACGAGGCCGGGGGTGCCGTCCTTCGTGACCACCGCCCCGGTGACGGCACCGTTCTCGGTGAACAGGTCGGTGAGCGGGGTGCTGAGCCGGACGGGGACGCCTGCGTCCAGCAGCCCCTTCCGCAACCCGGCGGCCAGCGACTGCCCCATGGTCAGCGGCGTCTGCCCCAGCACCGCCGCCTTCGTGCCGCGCGCCAGGCACTGGGCGGCGACGGCGGCGCCCTTGACGCTCACGGCGGCGAGGGCGAGCCACTTGTAGTCGGCGCTGAACACGACCATGCCGGAGGGGACTTGCATGTACGGCGGATTGAGATGAGCGAGTTCGGCGCCGAGGAGGTTGCCGTCGAACTGGTCGGGCTCGATGGAGCGGCCGCCCGGCAGACCGCCCGGCAGCTCCGGGTAGTAGTCGCTGTACCCCTCCATCCAGCGGAAGCGGAGCGGGCTGTTGGCCATGACGAAGGAGATCATGTCGGGGCCGTGGGCGAGGAAGGCGTTCTGCCGGGCGACGGGCACGTCGGGGCCGACGACCGCGGCGAGGTAGACGGCCGCCTTGGCGGGGGTGTCCGGGACACCGGCGGCGAGGATCACGGGGTTGTTGGGAACCCAGATGCCGGCACCGGATCGGGCGGCGGATCCGCCGAAGGTCGGTGCCTTTTCGACCACGACGGTGCTCAGCCCCTGCTTGGCCGCCGTGAGCGCGGCGGTCATGCCGGCCGCGCCGGAGCCGATGACGACGACGTCATAGGTGCCGAGGAGGGGGAGGTCGGCAGCGGTGGCCGTGCGCGTGCCGGCACCGGCGGCCAGCGCGAGTCCGGTGGCGGCCGTGGTACCGAGCACCTGTCTCCGGGTGGGTCGTGCTGTACGTCTCGCAGATTCCGCGCTCGTGGCCATGGCAGGTCGCTCCAACCGGACGAGGGGTGGGGTGAGTTGCGCAGGTGCGGAGGTGCGGGGTGGGAATGTGGCGCGGGGGTCTTGGGAAGTCAAGGCCGAAGGCAGAAGCGGTACGAGGAATTCCGGCGGTCGGCGGCGAATGGGATTCCGGAACGACCTCGGAGCCGGCCGACGGCGAAGGAGATGCCCGATCGAGAGAATCGGATCCCTTATTTCCGCCCTTCTTTCGGGGATCGCCTGTCGTCGCCTTCAGGACCCGGCTTTCGCCCGGACCCGGGCCGCGGCCTGGATGGCCTGGACGTAGGGCTCGTCCTCGCGCTGGGTGGTCCGGGAGAGCTCGTCGAAGGGGACGATTGCGGCATGGTCCGGGTCCCGGTTCTCCATCCAGGCGGCCCACGCGTCGTGGACGTCGGTCGCGGTGACCAGTTCCCCCTTGGCGCGCATGAGGACGGCGTAGAGAAGGAAGAGACCGTCGGCGTCCGACGGGGGCCGGGCCTCCGTCGGCAGGAGTTCGCGGATCAGACCGGCGTCCGCGCGCAGATAACTCACGTGCAGAGTATGCCTATGAACAGACCTGCGTGCAATGCCGCAAATACCCAGGGGACTTTCCGTTCGGTCGCCCCCAACTCGGTGTACTTGGTCCACCACGGCCCGTCTTGATTCCCCGTCAATATCTCCCACTCCTCGCCGAATATCTGTAGCGGCAGTCGCGGTTCGAGGGCATTGATGATGTCGAATTTTGCGCGGTTGAGCACGCGGTAACTGCGCAACTGGAGCCACCAGACGAGGGAGATGGAGATTCCGGCGAGCGTCAGTACGAGCGCGGCCCACCACGGCACATTCTGTTTTTCCGTGGCGGTGATGCCCAGTGCGCCGATGAATGCGGTCTGGACGGAGAGGAAGAAGGCGTTCGCGGCACCCCGCCGGGCGGAGACCCGGTCCGACATCTCGACGGCCATCTTGTAGAGGTCGAGCAGTTCCGGTGCGAGGTCGGGCCCTTCCGCAGGGGCAGGGTCCCCGTCGGGGGCGGCCGGTTCAGGCGTCACCAACTCCTGATGCCCTGACCGTAGTTGCCTCTAACCTTGGTCCTTTACGACGAAGGGCGATGCGGACATGCCTCTCCCGAGCCTCCTGGCCGTCTTCGCGCACCCCGACGACGAGTCGCTGGTGTCCGGCGGAGTGCTCGCCCGGCACGCTGCCTCGGGGGCGCCGACCGCGGTCGTCACCGCCACCTGGGCCGAAGGCACCCGGCGGGCCGGGGAGCCGGCCGAGGCGCTGCGCATTCTCGGGGCGGGGAACCGCGGATGCTCGGGTACGCCGATGCACGCGTTCCCGAGTCGGCGCCGGGCGCTCCACGCTTCTGCGATGCGCCGCTGGACGAGGTCGTGGAGCGGCTGGTCACGCATGTACGGGAGTTCCGGCCGGAGATCGTGATCACGCATGACGCGTACGGGAATCTGTCCGGGCATCCGGATCATGTGCACGCCCATCGGGTGACGGTGCCGGCCGTGCAGGCGGCGGGTTGGGGGCGGCTGTATCCGGAGGCGGGGGCGGCCTGGGAGCCGAGTGCGCTCTACCTGGCCACGCATCCGGAATCCGCAGTACGCGCTCTGGGGCGCGAGGTGCTGCTCCGGCCGGCCCGGGCGGAGTACAGCGTGCCCGACGAGTGGGTGTCGGCGGTGGTGGATGTCGGGCCGTGGGTGGAACGGAAACTGGACGCGATCATGGCTCATCGCAGCGAGGTGGAACGGGGGGCGCTCCCGGGCCGCCTCGCCGCGCTCCGGCCGACGGACCGGTCCAGGGTGATGTCCACCGAGTGGTACGTGCGGTACGGCGCCACGGCTCCGGTGGAGGCCCGGTCCGAGCCGGCCCCGTAGGTACGAGACTGTTTCGCTCCCTCCTGCTTCCACCGACCATGACGACCGCCGAAGCAGGCGGAACTTCCGCCGCCCGGGCTGTGGACGATCGACCCGGCGCACTCCGGCGTGAGCGCCGTGGCCCGGCACCTCGGGCTGACCAGTGTGCACGGGCGGTTCACTGAGTTCGGGGCACGGATCGAGGTCGCCGGGACCATCTGCGCTCCGCGGGCTCCCTCGACGTGGACGTCCATCCCAAGATCACCTACCGCACCGTCGACGCTCGTGGTGCGCGTCCCCACGACCTTGCCGGCGGCGTCGATCAGGGATACGCGGGCGTCGTCCAGCGCCCGCCCGTCCGGGGTGTGCACCGTGCCTCGCAGGGTCGCGGCCACGACGAGCCGGAGGTCGCAGCGGGCGGCTCACCGCTCGTACAGACCCTCGATCTCCGCCTCGAAGTCCCGCATCACGGCCTCCCGCCGCAGCTTCATCGACGGGGTCAGATGGCCCGCCTCCTCCGTGAAGTCACGGGGGACGATGACGAAGCGGCGGATGGATTCGGGGCGGGAGACCAGTTTGTTCGCCTCGTCCACCGCCCGTTGCAGGATCGCCCTCAACTCGTCGTCGTCGACCAGGAGTTCCGCGGGGACGGGGTGCCGGCCGTTCATCCGGCGCCAGTGGCCGACGCCCTCCATGTCGAGGGTGATGAGTGCGGCGATGTACGGGCGGCGGTCGCCGACGACCATGCACTGGGAGATCAGAGGGTGCGAGCGGAGCCAGTTCTCCAGCGGGGCCGGCGCGGTGTTCTTGCCGCCCGCCGTGATCAGGATCTCCTTCTTGCGGCCGGTGATCGTGAGGTAGCCCTCGTCGTCGAGACGGCCGATGTCGCCGGTCGGGAACCAGCCGTCCGCCGAGGAGGGGATCACTCCACCGCCGTGCGGGTCCCAGTAACCGCGGAAGACCTGGCCGCCCTGCAGCAGGATCTCGCCGTCCGCCGCGATGCGGACCTTGGTGCCGGGCATGGGCCAGCCCACCGTGCCCAGGCGGGGCTTGAGGGGCGGGGTGACCGTGGCGGCGCCGGTGGACTCGGTGAGGCCGTAGCCCTCGTAGATCTCCATGCCCGCGCCCGCGTAGAAGGCTGCCAGGCGGCGGCCGAGCGGGGAGCCGCCGGAGATGATGTGGCGGATGCGCCCGCCCATCGCGCTGCGGATGCGCCGGTAGACCAGCGGGTCGTAGAAGGCGCGGGACGCCTTGAGGGAGGCGCCGGGGCCGGAGCCGGTGCCGGCGTGACGGGCCTCCATCGCCTCGCCGTAACGGACGGCCACGCTCGCCGCCCGGTCGAAGGCGGAGACCCGGCCGCCGATCTCCGCCTTGGCGCGGGCGTTGTTGTAGACCTTCTCCAGCATGTACGGGATGCAGAGGAGGAAGGTCGGCCGGAAGGCGCCGAGGTCGGCCAGGAGGTCTTCCGCCTCCAGGCTCGCGGCGTGGCCCAGGCGGACCCTGGCGCGGATACAGGCGACCGCCACCATCCGGCCGAAGACATGCGACATGGGGAGGAAGAGAAGCGTGGCCGGGTCTTCCGACTTCGACTTGAAGATGGGGTAGAGGAGTTCGGTCGCGTTGTCGACCTCGGCGAGGAAGTTGCCGTGCGTGAGCACGCACCCCTTGGGGCGGCCGGTGGTGCCCGAGGTGTAGACGACCGTGGCGAGCGTGTCGGGGACCAACATGCCGCGGCGTACGGCGACTTCCTGGTCGGGGACGGGTACGCCGAGTTCGGCCAGCCGCTCCAGGTGTCCCTTCTCCACGATCCACATGTGCTTCAGGTCGGGCAGGCGGCTGAGCTCCGGGCCGAGGGCCGACGCCTGCCCGGCGGTCTCCGTCACCAGGGCCACCGCACCGGAGTCCTGGAGTATCCAACGGGTCTGGTAGACGGAGGAGGTGGGGTAGATCGGGACGGTGACGAGGCCGGCGGCCCAGGCGGCGAAGTCGAGGAGCGTCCACTCGTAGATCGTCCGCGCCATGACGGCGATACGGTCGCCGGCGACCAGCCCCTCCGAGATCAGGCCCTTGGCCAGGGCCAGGACCTGTTCCGCGAACTCCGCCGCGGTCACGTCCGCCCAGTCCCCGTCCTGGGTACGGCGGCTGAGGACGCGGGCGTCGGGTGCCGCCTCCGCGTTGTCGAACGGCAGGTCGGCGAGCGAGCCATGGGTGGGCGGCGGGACGAGCGGCGGCACCGACGCCTCACGCACTTCGCCGTCCAGCCGCCGTATCTCGGGCTCCACCAACTGGGGCACGCCGTCGTAGTCGGACGCGGACGGATAGGGCACGGGCACGGACATGGCAGCTCCTGGGGCGTGCAGCTCGGTTCCGCTCTGCTGTTGAGGTACGTGCAGGGCGTACCGAGACGTTCACCGGCGGTGTGCGGCGGCAGAGTTACCGCGGGTTACGTGATCGTACGTGTCCGGCGTGTTGAGTTCGTGCGGGGCCTCCGGGGGTTTTGCGGTGGGGTTGTGCCGGGGGCTGCCGGTTGTCGTCTGCGGCTGCGTCGTGGCTTGTCGCGCAGTTCCCCGCGCCCCTTAATGGGGCGCTGCTGTGCCGTAAGGGTCGTAGAGCTGCTCGATTTGCTCGGCGAATTCCTCTGCGATCAGCTCCCGCTTCAGCTTCATCGATGGGGTCAGATGGCCCGCCTCCTCCGTGAAGTCGAGCGGGAGGATCGTGAAGCGGCGGATGGACTCCGGGCGGGAGACCAGTTTGTTGGCCTCGTTCACTGCGCGTTGCAGGACCTGTCTCAACTCGTCGTCGTCCAGGAGGAGTCCCGCGGGTACGGGGTACTTGCCGTGCATCCGGCGCCAGTGGCTGACGCCCTCCATGTCCAGGGTGATCAGGGCGCCGACGTAGGGGCGGGCGTCGCCGACGACCATGACCTGGGAGATCAGGGGGTGGGCGCGCAGCCAGTTCTCCAGCGGGGCCGGGGCGACGCTCTTGCCGCCCGCCGTGATCAGCAGTTCCTTCTTCCGGCCGGTGATGTAGAGGTAGCCCTCCTCGTCCAGCCGCCCGATGTCGCCGGTGGCCAGCCAGCCGTCGACGGTGGCCGGGACGACGCCGCCCGCGTTCGGGTCCCAGTAGCCGCGCAGGACGTGGTCACCGGCGAGCAGGATCTCGCCGTCGGCGGCTATGCGGACCTTCGTGCCCGGTATGGGCCAACCCACCGTGCCCAAGCGGGGCTTGAGCGGCGGGGTCACGGTGGACGCACCCGTCACCTCCGTCAGGCCGTAGCCCTCGTAGATCTCTATGCCCGCCCCGGAGTAGAACGCAGCCAGCCGGCGGCCCAGCGGGGAGCCGCCGCAGATCATGTAGCGGACCCTGCCGCCCATGGCGCCCCGGATACGGCGGTATACGAGCGGGTCGTAGAAGGTGCGGGCGGCCTTCAGCGCGGCGCTCGGGCCGGGGCCCGTGCCGGCGTGACGGGCCTCCACCGCCTCCCCGTACCGGCGGGCCACGCCGGCCGCGCGGTCGAAGGCGGTGACCCGGCCGCCGGTCTCGGCCTTCGCGCGGGCCACGTTGAACACCTTCTCCAGCATGTACGGGATGGCGACGAGGCAGGTCGGACGGAAGCTCGCCAGGTCGGGAAGGAGTTCGTCCGCCTTCAGGCTCGGCGCGTGGCCCAGTCGTACCCGGGCGCGGATGCAGGCGACCGCCACCATGCGGCCGAAGATGTGCGACATGGGGAGGAAGTGCAGGACGGACGCCTCTTCGCTGGTCCGCGAGCGGAACACCGGGTAGAGGAGTTCGATGGCGTTGTCGACCTCGGCGAAGAAGTTGCCGTGGGTGATCGCACAGCCCTTGGGGCGGCCGGTGGTGCCCGAGGTGTAGACGACGGTGGCGAGCGTGTCGGGGCCCAACATCCCGCGCCGTACGGCCACTTCCTGGTCCGGCACCTCGGCGCCCTGCTCCGCCAGCCGCTCCACATGGCCCTTCTCGATGACCCACAGGTGCCGCAGATCCGGCACCCGGTCGAGTTCCGGGCCGAGGGCCGCCGCCTGGGCGGCGGTCTCCGTGACGAGTGCGACCGCACCGGAGTCCTGGAGGATCCAACGGGTCTGGAAGGCCGAGGAGGTGGGGTAGATCGGGACGGTGACCAGGCCGGCCGCCCACGCGGCGAAGTCGAGGAGCGTCCACTCGTAGACCGTCCGCGCCATCACGCCGAGCCGGTCCCCCGGTACCAGCCCCTCGGCGATCAGCCCTTTCGCCACGGCCAGCACCTCGTCGGCGAACTCGGCCGCCGTCACGTCCGTCCACCGGCCCGACTCGGCACGGCGGCTGAGCACCTTGTCGTCGGGGGCGATGTGCGCGTTGTCGAAAGGCAGGTCGGCGAGCGAGCCGTGGGTCACCGGCGCCGCGAAGGGCGGCACGGAGACCTCGCGCACCTCGCCGTCCAGCCGCCGGATCACGGGCTCCACGAGAACCGGCATGCCGTCGTACGTCGTGGAGTGGACGGCGGCGGGCGCGGACGGCTGCGAGGTGGACACGGGCGACTCCAGAGGTTCAAAGGAGTTGCCCTGCGGGGGAGTTACCGCAGGTCGGGGGAGGTGATCGTACGGCGCGCCCGTGATGACCCCGTGTGGGTTCCAAGGTGGTCCGGCGGCGGGGATGCGTCGGGGATGTGCAAGCTCGTGGCTTTTCTGGCCGATAGGGCCGCACCGGACGGGATGGTGAACGTATTTCATCTTCTGACCCACCCCCACCTGCCCTTACCTCGGGTAACCTGACTCTGAAGTAAGAAGAGCGTCCGTGGGGAGTCTCGGAATGTCGATGTCCGTCGTCCTGCCCGGTGCCCCGGCCCTCGGGCCGCTGCTCGCCCGCGGCGCGCTGTTGTCCCCCTTCAAACGCCCCCGCCCGGACGCCGACTTCCCCCGCACCCGGCTCGTCCTGCCCGGACTGCGCATCGACCTCGCGCGACTGGCGGCGTACGAGCGGGTGTGCGGCTTCGCGACCGGCGACGACGCGCTGCCGCCGACCTATCCGCATGTGCTGGGCTTCCCGCTGGCCATGCGGCTGATGAGCGACCGGGGCTTCCCGCTGCCGCTGCTCGGCCTCGTCCACACCTCGATCGAGATCACTCAGCGGCGCGCGCCCGCCGCGACCGGGGAGTACGAAGTCGCCGTGTACATCGGCGGACTGGAGCCGCACCGGCGCGGCACCGAGGCCTCGGTGATCACCGAGATGCGGGCCGACGGGGACGACGGGGAGGTCGTTTGGGAGTCGCGGAGCACGTATCTGGCGCGGCACCGGACGCAGCATCCGGGTGAGCCGACGGGGGACGACCGGGAACAGCTGCCCGCCGTGGCCGAGTGGCGGCTGGCCGCCGATGTCGGGCGGCGGTACGGCGCCGCCTCCGGCGACCGCAACCCCATCCACCTGCACCCGCTCACCGCCCGCCTCTTCGGCTTCCCCCGCGCCATCGCGCACGGCATGTGGACGGTGGCCCGCTGCCTCGCCGCGCACGGGGTGCCCCAACATGCCCGCGTGGAGGCCCGGTTCAGGGCGCCGGTGCTGCTGCCGGGGACGGTGACGTATGCGGCGGACGGGCATCGGTTCGAGCTGCGCGGGAGCGGGGGCCGCGTCCATGTGAGCGGAAGTGTCGGCGACCTCGGGGCGGCTGACGCCGCGTCATGACTCCGGGGTGTGCGGCGCTGACCAGGGCCGCCCGTCCATGAGGTTGCCCAGGCCCGCCCAGGCGAAGTTCATCAAGGTGGCCGCCGCCTGGCGGGCCGTGGTGCCGGGGGTGGCGTTCGCCCAGGCCGCGAGGGCCTCGGCGGCGCCGACCAGGGCCTCGGCGAGCCCGGCGACCTCCCGCTCGGGGAGGTTCGGATTGCGGTGCGCCTCCCTGGCCGCGACCACGATGAGCTGCGTCACGAACGCGACGATCTCCTCGCGCATCGCGGTCACCTCGGCCGCGAAGGGTTCGCGGGTACGGGCCTGAAGGTGCAGCACGGCCCAGCCGTCCGGGTTCTGCGCGGTGTGGGTGAAGAACGCCCGCAGCCCTTCCCAGAGCTGGCGGTCGGCGGGCAGCTCGGGCCTGACCCCGGCCCGGACCGCCTCGACGAGCGCCGTCGCCTCCCGGCGGATGCAGGCCGTGAACAGGTCTTCCTTCGAGTTCAGGTACAGGTACACCAACGGCTTGGACACGCCCGCCAGTTCGGCGATCTCGTCCATCGACGCGGCCATGTACCCACGCTGCCCGAAGGTCCGCACGGCGGCGTCCAACATCTGCTGCTCACGGACCGCGCGCGGCATCCGCTTGGTCTTCACGGCACCCATGGGGCAAGGGTAATTGGGAGCGGGCGCCCTCAACCCCGTCAGGAGGCCTGGGGTGCCTGACCCTGAGAGCGGCTCGCGTCGTCCGCCTCGTCCTCCTGGGAGGCGTTCGCCGCGAAGCCGGCCTTCATCCGCTCGACGCGATCGGCGACCGTCACGGAGGCGCGGTCCCGCTCCTTGCGCAGGACGACGAAGCTGATGGGGGCGGAGATCACCAGCGACAGCAGGAGCAGCCACATGAAGTTGGAGGCGCCGTAGCCGCGCGGGACGATGCCGGAGTAGACGAGGCCCCAGACGACCACGAAGCAGCCCGCGAAGATCCCGAGGCGCATCAGCGTGTAGCGGAGCATCTCAATCCACTCTTCCGTCAACGGTACGAACATTCCCAAAGGGCACCGTCCAGTGAAGCACGCCCGGGACCCGATCTTGCAGGGGGGTGTGCGGCCCCTCAGCCCAGCGGCAGCAGCATGAAGACGTCGTCGCGGTAGTCGTCCGGGGCGACGCGGATGGCGCCGGGGACCCGTCCGACCTCCTTGTAGCCGCAGGAGCCGTAGAAGCGCTCCAGGCCGTTCCCGCCGCGGCAGGTGAGCCGGATCGCCTCGATCCCGTCGAAGCCGCGGGCCGCGTCCTCGGCGGCGGCGAGGAGGTCCCGGCCGTATCCCTTGCCCTGGTGGCGGGGGTGCACCATCACCGTGTACAGCCACACCCAGTGCGTCATCAGCCGGTGGGTGTTGAAGCTGAAGAAGGCGGTCGCGGCGACCGTGCCGGACTCGTCCAGGCCGACCAGCAGCCGGGTCCGGCCCTCCGCCATGGCGACGAAGTGCTTCACGAGCTCCGGCCGTACGTCCTCGGCCGTGACCGGCGGTACGAAACCGACCGAACCGCCCTCGTTCGAGACGTCGGCCCACAGGTCGAGGATCCCGTCGCGCAGGGCGGGAGTGACGGCGGGGTCGAGAGTGAAGGTAAGGGACACCGCGCCATAGTACGCATTACGACAGTGCCCGCGCCGCCACCTCCAGATCCGAGACGAGGCCCCGGTAGGCCGCCTCCCTGTCGTCCGCCCGCAGTACGGCAGAGGGGTGCACGGTCGGCACCAGGCGCTCCCGCCTGCCGTGGATCTCCTCCTCCAGCACCGTCCCGCGCACCTGCGTGACCCGGAACGAGGAGCCCAGCAGCGCCTTCCCGGCGGTCGCCCCCAGCACCACGATCAGCTCGGGTTCGACCACAGCCAGCTCGGCGGCCAGCCACGGCCCGCACGCCGTCATCTCCCGCAGGCTGGGTGCCTTGTGGATACGGCGCTTGCGGGGTTCGGCCCGGGTGAACTTGAAGTGCTTGACGGCGTTGGTGACGTACGCGTCCGCGGGGTCCAGACCGGCTTCGGCCAGGGCCCGGTCCAGCAGCTTGCCCGCCGGGCCGACGAACGGCTTTCCCTGGCGGTCCTCCTGGTCGCCGGGCTGCTCCCCGACGAGCATCACGCGCGCGTGGGCGGCGCCTTCCCCGAACACCGTCTGCGTGGCGGCGAGGTGCAGGGGGCACCCCCGGCACTCAGCCGCCGCCTTACGCAGGGCAGACAGCCCACCGCGCTCCGGAAGGAATGGTTCGGCGGTATAGGCATCCTCGGGCGCCTTCGTAACCATGCGCCCCGGGTACCCCCCTAAGGGGCGCGGGGAACTGCGCGACAGCCCCCCACACACCCGCAGACGAAGTACAAGCTCTCAAACCCGCATGGGCTGCGGCGACTCCCGCCGAGCCGGGTCGGGCCCGTCGTACTCCCGAATGATCTCGTACCGAGTGTTCCGCTCCACCGGCCGGAACCCGGCATCCCGGATCAGATCCAACAGGTCCTCACGGGTCAGCTTGTTCGGCGTGCCGTAATTGTCCGCATCATGGGTGATCTTGTACTCGACGACCGACCCGTCCATGTCGTCCGCGCCGTGCTGCAGGGCGAGCTGCGCGGTCTGGACGCCGTGCATGACCCAGAAGACCTTGACGTGCGGGACGTTGTCGAACAGCAGCCGGGAGACCGCGAAGGTCTTCAGGGCTTCCGCACCGGTGGCCATCTGGGTACGGGCCTGGAGCCGGTTGCGGACCTTGCCGTCCTTCATGTCCACGAAGTCGTGCTGGTAGCGCAGCGGGATGAAGACCTGGAAGCCGCCGGTCTCGTCCTGGAGCTCGCGCAGCCGCAGCACATGGTCGACGCGGTGGCGCGGCTCCTCGATGTGGCCGTACAGCATGGTGCACGGGGTCTTCAGACCCTTCTCGTGCGCCAGGCGGTGGATGCGCGACCAGTCCTCCCAGTGGGTGCGGTGGTCGACGATGTGCTGCCGGACCTCCCAGTCGAAGATCTCCGCGCCGCCGCCGGTGAGGGACTCCAGGCCCGCGTCGATCAGCTCGTCCAGGATCTCGCTCGCGCTCAGCCCGGAGATCGTCTCGAAGTGGTGGATCTCCGTGGCCGTGAAGGCCTTGAGCGAGACGTTCGGCAGGGCGGCCTTGAGCTCCCGCAGCGAACGCGGGTAGTAGCGCCACGGCAGGTTCGGGTGCAGGCCGTTGACGATGTGCAGCTCGGTGAGGTTCTCGCCCTCCATCGCCTTGGCGAGCTTCACCGCCTCCTCGATGCGCATCGTGTACGCGTCCTTCTCGCCCGGCTTGCGCTGGAAGGAGCAGTAGGCGCAGGAGGCGGTGCAGACATTGGTCATGTTGAGGTGCCGGTTGACGTTGAAATGGACCACGTCACCGTTCTTGCGCGTGCGCACCTCGTGGGCGAGGCCGCCGAGCCACGCCAGGTCGTCCGACTCGTACAGCGCGATGCCGTCCTCGCGGGTCAGCCGTTCACCGGCCCTGACCTTGTCCTCCAGCTCGCGCTTGAGCCCGACGTCCATGCCCACACCTTTCTCCGACGACACCGACGATGTCTTCGACGACTCCGACAACCGTACGGCTAGACCTCTTCGGGCAGTTCCCCGACCCGGTTCTCCCACTTCGTGGAGAGCACGATGGTGGTACGGGTGCGGGAGACGCCCTTGGTACCGCTGAGCCGCCGGATGATCTTCTCCAGGCCGTCCACGTCCGCCGCTCGCACCTTGAGCATGTACGAGTCGTCGCCCGCGATGAACCAGCAGTCCTCGATCTCGGAGAGGTCCTTCAGGCGCTGGGCCACGTCCTCGTGGTCGGTGGCGTCGGACAGCGAGATACCGATGAGGGCGGTGACGCCGAGGCCGAGCGAGGCGGCGTCCACGGTGGCGCGGTAGCCGGTGATGACGCCGGCCGCCTCCAGCCGGTTGATGCGGTCGGTGACGCTGGGTCCCGACAGGCCGACGAGGCGCCCCAGCTCCGCGTACGAGGCCCGGCCGTTCTCCCTCAGGGCCTGGATGAGCTGCCTGTCCACCGCGTCCATGCGATTCGATGCCTTCCGCTGAAGATTCCCGAGTAGATGAGAGGTACTGCCATGTGCGCTACCGGCCGGCGCTCCCGCCGCCCAGTTCGCCCGCCCAGCGCCGGTACAGCCCGTGCTCGACGCCCGCCGCGTCCAGCACCCGCCCGGCGACGAAGTCCACCAGGTCCTGGATGTGGGTGGCGCCCGCGTAGAAGGCGGGCGAGGCGGGCACCACGGTCGCGCCCGCGTCGTCGAGCGCCACCAGGTGCCGAAGGGTCTGACCGTTCAAGGGGGTCTCCCTCACGGTCACGACCAGCGGCCGGCGTTCCTTGAGCGTGACGCTCGCCGCGCGCTGGAGCAGGTCCTTGGAAAGGCCGAGGGCGACACCGGCCACACAGGCGGTGGAGGCGGGCACGATCAACATGCCCTTGCTCGGGTACGAGCCCGAGGACGGCCCCGCGGCCAGGTCCCCGGCGGGCCAGTACCGCACCCCGTCGATGTCCGCGTCGTGCACCCCGGGCTTGCCGTCGGCTCCCCGGCCCAGCCATTCCCGCAGGTCGTCCTGCCAGTGTGCGTCCCGGAACGAGATCCCCGTCTCGTCCAGGAGCGTGAGCCGCGAGGCCCGGCTGACCACCAGGTCCACGCTTTCGCCGGCCTCCAGGAGTGCGCGCAGCACCGACGCGGCATAAGGCGTGCCGGAGGCCCCGGACACCCCTACGATCCAAGGTGTACGCGCCGTCTCTCCTGGCTTGGCTGGGTTCACAACACCGAGCCTATCCGGCCTCGCAGGGTGGGAACCGGTCGAGGGGGCTCGGGCGTTCTTCAGGTCGGGGACGAGTGAGCGGTGGGGGTTGCCATGTCGGACAGCGGGCTCGAGTGGTCGCGCGGGGACCGTGCGAAGGCCGCGGCCAAGCTGATGGTGGGCTGGGTCGCGCTGCTGTGGCTGCTGGAAGTGGTCGACGTGATCAGCGGCCATGCGCTGGACGGGCTGGGCATCACGCCGCGCGAGCCCTCTGAGCTGGTGGATGTCGTGCCCGCCGCGTTCATCCACTTCGGCTTCGCCCATGTGGCCGCCAACAGCGTGCCGTTGCTGGTCATGGGCTTCCTCGCTGCGCTTGGCGGGATACGCCGGTTCGCTGCCGTGTGCCTGGTCGTCATCGTGGCCGACGGACTGGGGGTGTGGCTCATAGCCCCGGCGCACACCAACACGGCGGGCGCGTCCGGCCTGATCTTCGGCCTGTTCGGCTTCCTGCTGGTCAGCGGGTTCGTGGAGCGCCGGCCGCTGGGCGTGGTGGTGGGTCTGCTGGTGGGTGCGGTGTGGGGCGGCTCGATCCTGCTCGGCCTCTCCCCGCTGCAGACGGGCGTCAGCTGGCAGGGCCACCTGATCGGGCTGGCGACGGGCGTGGGGGCGGCGTTCTGGTTCCGGCGGCGGGCCGCGGAGCCCCGCGCGATTCAGGGCTGAGGGCGCGCTTCCGGATCCACGGGAAGGCGGTCGGTGTCGATGGCCAGCCGTCCGAGCTTGGTCTCCACGGTGACCTTGCCGCCGTAGGGAAACGTGTCGCGTCCCAGGTAGCCGTCTGGACCGGGGTTCCAGAGCGTGACGAGATGTCCCTTCATGGGATCGAAGATCAGGAAGTTCGGGATGCCTCGTGCCGCGTACTGCTTGTTCTTGACCTCGTAGTCGTTGCGGACACTGGACGGAGAAACGACCTCGATGGCGAGTTCGATCAGGTCGGGCGCGTAGGCGGTGAGATTGCGGTTCTTCTCGGCCGCCGGGATGAGGGCAAGGTCAGGGCAGAACTCGAAGTCGTCGCTGAACGGGATCGCGACATCGCTGATGAAGGCCCACTCCTGGCCGAGCTGAGCTTCCAATTGGGTCCACAGCCGCACGATGGTCTCGTTGTGGAACGGCCTGAGCGGACTCATCACGATGTTGCCCTCGACAATCTCCATCCGGTATCCGCGGAACATGTCCTCGTACCGGGCGAGCTGCGAGTGCAGGCGGTCGCTGTCCGAGACGGTCACGTCAGCCTCCCTCTCTCTGCACTCGATGGTAGGCCGCACCGTAACTACACGGTCAGACCCCGAACCAGAAGATCGAGCAGCGCACACACGAACAGGGCAATCCCGATGAACCCGTTGACGCTGAAGAACGCCCTGTTCAGGCGGGACAGGTCGTGCGGGCGCACGATGTTGTGCTCGTACACGAACGCGCCCGCGACGATCATCAGGCCCACCCAGAAGAAGCCGCCCGCGTCCGTCACCACGGCGTACCAGACGAGCAGTGCCGTCACCACGACGTGGCAGACCCGCGCGCCCCAGATGGCGGCGGGGACACCGAAGCGCGCCGGGACCGACATGACGCCGGTCTCGCGGTCCGTCTCGACGTCCTGGCAGGCGTAGATCAGATCGAAGCCGCCGATCCAGATGCCGACGGCCAGGCCCAGGATCGTGGCGTCCCAGGACCACTCCCCGCTGATCGCCAGCCAGCCGCCGACCGGGCCCATCGCCTGGGCGAGGCCGAGGATGGCCTGGGGGAAGTTCGTGAAGCGTTTCCCGTACGGGTAGACCACCATCGGGATCACCGCGATGGGGGCCAGGGCGAAGCACAGCGGATTGAGCAGGGCCGCCGATCCGAGGAAGACGGCGACCGCGATCAGCGCGCCGGTCCAGGCGTGCTTCACCGACATCGCGCCGGTGACCAGTTCCCGCTGGGCCGTGCGCGGATTCCGGGCGTCGATCTCGCGGTCGATGATCCGGTTGACGGCCATTGCGAAGGTGCGCAGGCCGACCATGCAGATGGTGACCAGGAGCAGCCGCCCCCAGTGGATGTTCCGGTCCCACTGGAACATCGCGGTGAGCGCGGCGATGTAGGCGAAGGGCAGGGCGAAGACCGAGTGCTCGATCATCACCAGGCGGAGGAACGCCTTGGTGCGTCCGGGCTGCGGGATCGCGGCGGAGGCGCTGCTCACAGGCCGTACTCCTTCCAGCGGCGGTCGACCTTCGCCGCCGTCTCCGGGTCGGACAGGACCATGTCGGGCCAGCCGCCGTCGCGCGTGTAGCCCTCCTCGGGCCACTTCTTGGTCGCGTCGATGCCTGCCTTGCCGCCCCAGAACTGCTGGTAGGAGGCGTGGTCGAGGTGGTCGACGGGACCTTCGACGACGCTGAGGTCGCGGGCGTAGTCCGTGTTGCCGAGCGCGCGCCACGCGACCTCGTGGAGGTCGTGGACGTCGCAGTCGGAGTCGACGACCACGATCAGCTTCGTCAGGGACATCATGTGTGCCCCCCAGATCGCGTGCATCACCTTCTGGGCGTGCTTCGGGTACTTCTTGTCGATCGAGACGATCGCGCAGTTGTGGAAGCCCCCGGCCTCGGGCAGGTGGTAGTCCACGATGTCCGGCACGATGATCTTCAGGAGCGGGAGGAAGAAGCGCTCCGTCGCACGACCCAGCGGTCCGTCCTCCGTCGGAGGGCGGCCTACGACGATCGACTGAAGCAGCGGCCGCTTCCGCATCGTCACGCAGTCGATCTTGAGGGCGGGGAAGGGCTCCTGCGGGGTGTAGAACCCGGTGTGGTCGCCGAAGGGTCCCTCGGGAAGCATCTCGCCGGGCTCCAGCCAGCCCTCGATCACGACCTCGGCCTGAGCCGGGACCTGCAGCGGGACCGTTTTGCAGTCCACCATCTCGATCCGCTTGCCCGCGATGAACCCGGCGAAGAGGTACTCGTCGATGTCGCCGGGGAGGGGGGCCGTCGAGGCGTAGGTGACCGCGGGCGGGCAGCCGAAGGCGATCGCGACCGGCAGCCGTTCGCCCCGCCGCGCCGCGACCTGGTAGTGGTTGCGGCTGTCCTTGTGGATCTGCCAGTGCATGCCGATGGTGCGCCGGTCGTGGCGTTGCAGCCGGTACAGGCCCAGGTTCCGGATGCCGCTCTCCGGGTCCTTGGTGTGGGTGAGCCCCAGGTTGAAGAAGGACCCGCCGTCCTGCGGCCAGGTGAAGAGGGCGGGCAGCTGGTCGAGGTCCACGTCGTCGCCGGTGAGGACGACCTCCTGGACGGGGGCCTCCTTCACCTTCTTCGGCGGTACGTGCGTCATCGCGCCAAGCTTCCCGAAGGCCTCGCGGACGCCGACGAAGCCGTGTGGGAGTTCGGGGCGGAGCAGGCCGCCGATCTTCTCGCTGATCTCGCCGTACGACTTCAGGCCGAGGGCCTTCAGCAGGCGCCGGTCGGTGCCGAAGACGTTCATCGCGAGGGGCATGGCGGAGCCCTTCACGTTCTCGAAGAGCAGCGCCGGGCCCCCCGCCTTCTGCACCCGGTCGACGATCTCTCCGACCTCCAGATACGGGTCCACCTCGGCCTTGATGCGCTTGAGGTCACCCTCGCGTTCCAGGGCCCTGAGCAGGGAGCGAAGATCGTCGTAAGCCATGCGTCCCAGTATCGCCGAGCCCCTGGGGCCCCCGACGCCCGCCCCGCCCTCAGGCGGTTCGCCGGCGCTCCCGCTCGGCGGTCAGCCGGGCGGCCGCACGGCGTGCCTCGGCGAGGCGGTGCGGCGAGTCCCAGGCGGACGCGACGCGTTCGGCCAGCGCGTAGTTCTCGGCCGCGGACCCGTCCTCGCCGAGGAGCCGGTACAGGTCCGCGAGGGCGTGGGCGAGGGGCCGGGTGGCGTAGGCGGCGCCGGCCGTCCCGGCGAACTGGTCGCGGATCGGCAGCAGATGTCCGATCAGCATGGCCGCCGTCTCCGTGTCGCCGAGCAGGACCGCGAGTTCCGAGCGGTAGTCCAGCTCCAGGCCGTAGAGGTGGTCCGTCACCGGTCGCGGCGCGATCGACACCGCGGCCGCCTCGTCCAGCCGTCCTAGCCGGGCCAGGACCAGGGCGTGCGCCACCGCCACCGGGGTGCCGATCTCCGCGTAGAGGTCGCGGAAGACCCCCTCGATGTCGGCCGCCCGGCCCTGGGCGAGCCGGATGGTCAGCAGGCCCAGCGTGCGGGGGCCGGTGGCGTGGTGGGCGCCCACGCGCCGCAGCAGGCCGTCGGCCTCGGCGTAGCGGGCCTCCGCCTCGTCGAAGCGGCCGGTGACCGTGGCCAGCATGGCCGAGGTCGCGGCGGCGATGCCCTGCGCCCACAGCATGCGGTAGCGGCGGGCCAGTTCCAGGGCTTCGGTGTTGTGCCGGCGCAGCCCGTCGGGGTCGTTGCGGGTCGCGGCGGTCATGCCGTCGAGGTGCTCGCAGACCCAGCGGTAGGCCGGCAGGTCGTGTGCCTCGGCCAACTGCCGCAGTTCCGCGACGAGCGGCGTGCGCAGCGCGCCCTGTGCCTCGTGCGGCAGCAGCTTGGCGGATGTCATCAGCGCGGAGGCCAGCAGGCGCGGTTCGGCCTCGGCCCGGGCCAGCGCCAGTTGCGCGTGCGCCGCCCGCAGGGCCCGCGGTGCCTCCTCGGCGGCCACGGCGTCGACGAGGACCTGAAGGACCCGGGCGCGGGTCGCGCCGTCGAGCGCGGGGTCGTCGGCGAGCCGTTCCAGCCGGGCCAGGGCGGTGCGGTCGAAGAGCCCCTCCAGCCGGGAGCGCCAGGGCGAGGGCTCGGTCCAGGCGCCGTAGACCGCGGCGACCAGGTCGTCCCGGCCGGCCCGCACCGCGAGGTCGACCGCCCGCTGCCGGGTGTGCCGGGCGGCGTCGGTGGACCCGGCCCGCAACTGTGCCGCCAGCAGCCGTACGTGGAGGGCCACCGTGTCGTCCGGGTCGGCATCGGGGTCGGCCACGGCCGCCCGGTGTGCCTCCAGGGCGTGCTCGATCAGCTCGACGGCCACGTCGTGCGCGTACCGCCGCTCGGCCAGTTCGGCCGCCCGCAGCGCGTAGTCGACGGCCAGGGGCGCGTTCGCGGTACGGCCCGTGCGGGCGAAGTGGAAGGCGAGGGCCGCGAGGTCGTGCGGGCGGTGGCGGCGCAGGCCCTGCGCGATGCGGTCGTGCAGACGGGCCCGCCGGACCCCGGACAGGTCGGTGTAGACGGTGTCGCGGACCAGTGCGTGCACGAAACGGACCCGGCCCAGCGCGGGCTCGGTCAGCAGATCCGCTCTCACCGCGGCGTCGAGTCCCGCCAGCACGGTGTCCTCGTCGGCGTCGGCCGCGTCGACGAGGAGGGCGACCTCGGCCTCCGGCCCCGCGACGGCCGCGAGCTGCAGCGCCGAGCGGGCCTCGGCCGGCAGCAGGGCGAGCCGCCTGCGCAGCACGTCCCGTACCCCCTGGGGTACCTCCGACACGGCCACCAGAGCGCCCTCGCCGACCAGCAGGCGGGCGCTCTCCAGGACGTAGAAGGGGTTGCCGCCGGTGCGTTCGGCGAGCGCGGTCACCGTGGCGTCGTCGACCCCTTCGCCGCAGACGGCGGTGACCACGGTCGCGACGTCCCGGGTCGACAGGCCGCCGAGCGCGATGCGCCGCGGGGCCCGCAGAGCGAGCCGGCCAAGGGTCTTGACCAGGTCATCGCCGACCTCCGCCGGCCGGTAGCCGGCCACGATCAGCAGGGGTACGCCGGTGATCTGCGCGGCCGTCTCCAGGAGGGCCAGCGTCTCGCCGTCGCCGCGGTGCAGATCCTCCAGGACGACGGCGAGGGGTTGGCCGGCGGCCGCGTCCCGCAGCCAGGCGGCGAGGGCCAGGTGGGTACGGAAGCGGCCCGCGGCGGCCTCGTCACGCGTCATGGCGGCCACCGCCTGAGGCTCGTGCAGCAGGGCGGTCAGCTCCTCGGGGCGGGCCGGCGGCACGACACCGGCCAGGGCGCCGAGCGCCTCCACCCAGGCCCAGGCGGGCGGCGCGCCCTCGTACTCGGGGCAGCGGCCGATCACCACCGTCCACCCCGCCGCCCGCAGCCGTCCCGCGAACCGTTCGAGCAGCGCCGACTTCCCCGCTCCGGCCTCGCCGGTGACCAGGACGACACCGCCCGCTCGCCGGGCGGCCCGCGCGGCCGCGGCCGCGGCACCCAGCTCGGCCTCCCTGCCGACGAAGAGGCCGCCCTCGTCCTCGGGTGCGGCGGGGGCAGCGGTCTCCAGCGGGGCAAGGGGCACGGCCGCGCGCAGCACGTCCAGCCGCCGGTTGAGCACGGCGTGTTCCAGCTCGGCCAGGGCCGGCCCGGGATCGCAGCCGAGTTCCTCCCGAAGCACGGCGGCGGCCCGGCGCAGGGACGCCAGGGCGTCTCCCTGACGTCCGCAGGCCCACTGGGCGAGGGCGAGCAGCCGCCAGCCCTCCTCCCGCAACGGGCTCTGCCGTACGAGGACTTCGGCCGCCGGCACCGCTTCGGCCGGGCGCCCGGTGCGCAGGTCGGCCGCGACGGCGAGTTCGCGGGCCTGGGCGCACAGTTCGGTCAGCCGGGCCACCTCGGACTCCGCCCACGGTTCACTCGCGTGCTCCAGGAACGCGGGACCCCGCCACCAGCCGAGCGCCTCGGACAGCAGCTCCCTCGCCCGGTCGGGCGGAGCGCTGCGGGCCCGGGACACCAGGGTCTCGAACCACCAGGCGTCCACCGCCTCGGGGGGCAGCCGCAGGGCATAGCCCGGCGGGGAGGTGACCAGCACGGACGCGGGGGCGCGCGGGAGCCGCTCCGGCTCCAGCAGGCGGCGCAGATGGGACACGTAGGTGTGCAGGGACACGGTGGCCCTGGCGGGGGGCACCCCGCGCCACAGCTCGTCGATCATGCGGTCGACGGGCACCACCCGCCCGCCGGCCGCGACCAGCAGCGCGAGTACGGCCCGCTGCCGGGGGGCGCCCAGTTCGACCGGCAGCCCGCCGGCCTCGGCACCCAGGGAGCCCAGCACTCGTATACGTATGCGCAGCACGCCGCGCGAATCTACCCGAGCGGTGGTTGCGGAGCGTTAACGGTTCGCTAAACGCCCTGGTCGGCGGCGCACCAAGTGCGCTGCCAAGTGGGCGCCAAGACGGCCGCGCGACGGTGGGCGTTCCTGATCGGTACCTCATCCTTGGAGCAGGCAGGCGTGTCCCGCAGTACCGCATTTCCCGCACCCCCGGGCCAACGGCCCTACACACACGAGATGGTGGTCGTCCACCGGGTCTTCCGGCGCGAGTCGGCGCTGGCTCCCCGTCTGGTACGGGCCGTGCCGGACGGCGGCACGGCCCGCGCGGCCCAGGTCGCGGCCCACCTGGACGACTACGTCATGGGGCTGCACCATCACCACGCCCTCGAGGACGAGTTGATCTGGCCCCTGCTGCACGCGCGGGGCGCGGACGGCGGACTGGTCGAGCGGATGGAGGAGCAGCACCAGCGCATCGACCGGACCCTCGCGGTGGTGGCCGAGTGGCTGCCCGCATGGCTGCGGGAGGCGAGCCCCATCGCCCGGGAGGAACTGGCCCTGGCGCTGACCGAGCACCACACGGTCCTCCTTGAGCATCTCGACGACGAGGAGCGACTGGTGCTGCCGCTGGTCGCCGAGCATCTGAGCGTCGCCGAATGGGAGCTGGTGGGCCGGCGCGGTCTTGAGGGGCTGCCCAAGGACAAGGTGCTGCTGGCCGTCGGCGCGATCCTGGAGGACGCGACGCCCGAGGAGCGCGCCTACTTCCTCGGCCGGGCCCCGCTCCTCGGCCGCCTGATGTGGTGGCTCGTCGGCCGGCGGAAGTACGCCGCGTCCTGCCGTGCCCTGCGCGGCGCACTGCACGAGGAGACGGGCCGGTGACCGTGCTCGACTCCGCGCCCCTCGGCGCCCTGGACGCCTACCGGACCTGCGAGTTCGTCACGCTCGGCCGGGACGGCGCACCGGTGGCCTGGCCCGCCGCGGTCCGGCGCAACGACGACGGGACGCTGCTGCTGACCACGTCCCTGGCGTTCGCCCAGAAGGCGCTGAACGTGCGCCGCGACGGGCGCGTGGCCCTGCTCTGGTCCGACCCCACCGGCAGCGGCCTCGAAGACGCCCCGCAGATCTTCGTCGGCGGCCTCGCCGTGTGCCCGGACGACATCATGACGGGACCGGAGGGCGCCGAGGACTACTGGCGGATGCTCTTCGAACGGCAGCCGCACAGCCGGTCCTATCTCGCCCCCGGCTTCAGGCGGCTGATGGAGTGGTACTACCTGCGCCTGCTCATCACCGTCACCCCGGAACAGGTCGTCGTACGCCCTCCGCTGGCGTCCCTGCTCGCGGAGGGGCCGGCCACCGGGGCGGAGCCCGCCGCGGCTCCGCTCGGCGCCGCGCAGCTCGCCCGCTACCCGAGCGCGGTGCTGGCGGCCTGCGACAAGACGGGAGCGCCCGTGCTCGCCCGGATCCTGCCGGTGGCGACGGACGCGGGCTTCGCGCTGACGGTGCCCGCGGACTGCGCCGTGACGGCCGGCCCCGCCTCCCTGCTGGTGCACCGGCACGACGAGCGGCTCAACCACATGCAGAACACGCTCGTGCGCGGCGAGCTGCGTCAGGCCGGCGACGGCTGGCTGCTGGTCCCCGGCCGGGTGGTGGAGCCTATGGGCTCCGGACGCCCCACCGACGCGGTACGAGTGCTGCGCCAGACCAAGCGGGCCACCGCACGCTATCTGGAACGGCGTGGGCTGCCCCGGCCACGGGTGCGGTGGGAGGCGTTCCGGACGCTGGCCGGTCCACGATGACCGCCGTGATCGTCCTCGTCCTCACGGCGGGCGTCGCGGCCGGCGTCCGGGCCCTCTGCCACCGGCCCCACCGGCACCCCGACACCGACCGGATCCGGCACGTGATGCGCTCGCCCCACCACTGACCGGCGGACGGGGGAGGAGTTGCGGCCACCCGCTACCCTGACCCCGTCACAAGGGCCCGACAGCGCCCCGTCACCGTCTTTGGGGGATCGCACACCATGTTCCGGTATCTGCCGTTCCTGCTGGTCCTGGCGTTGTGGATCTACGCCTTCATCGACTGCCTGAACACCCCCGAGGAGCAGGTGCGCGGGCTGCCCAAGGTGGTCTGGGTCATCATCATCCTGCTGTTCGGGGAGGTGCTGGTCGGGCCGATCGCCTGGCTGGTCGCGGGCAAGTACCGCGGGCCCGTCCCGGCGGGCGGATCCACGCCCGCCGAGTGGCACCGCAACCACCGCACGGAGTTCGTCGCACCCGACGACAATCCCGAGTTCCTGAAGTCCCTCAAGGAGGAGAACAAGAAGGACGAGGCCCTGCTCAAGGACTGGGAGGCCGACCTGCGGCGCCGCGAGGAGGAGCTGCGGCGGCGGGAGCGCGGCGAGGACCCCAAGGCCGACTGACCCCGAGGCGGACTGATGGAACTGCGGCTGCTCGTCACCTTCGAGAAGGTCGCGACCGTGCTGAGCTTCACACAGGCCGCGGCCGAGCTGAAGTACGCGCAGTCCAGCGTGACCAGTCAGGTACGGGCCCTGGAGTCGTCGCTGGGTGTCGAGCTGTTCGACCGGCTCGGCAGCCGGATCCGGCTCACGGAGGCCGGGGAGCGGCTGCTCCCCTACACGCGGCAGATCATCGAGCTCACCGAGGAGGCGCGGGGCGCGGTCGCCGGGACCGAGGAGCCCGCCGGTTCGCTGGTGGTCGGGACGATGGAGTCGCTGACCTCGTACCGGCTGCCGCCGCTGCTGGAGTTCTTCCACCACCGTTATCCCAAGGTGCGGCTCTCCCTGCGTACGACGATCGGCGACGAGACCCGGCAGGCACTGCGGCAGGGGACGTACGACCTCGGCTTCCTGATGGAGGAGGCGACCGAGCACCCGGGGCTGGAGAGCCTGGTGCTGTGCGAGGAGCCGCTCGCACTGGTCGCCTCGCCCCGACACGCCCTCGCCGGGCGGGAGTTCGGCACCACCGATCTCGTACGGCAGCCCCTCCTCGCGACCGAGCCGGGCTGCGCCTACCGGGACTTGTTCGAGCTGGAGCTCAAGTCGTCCGGTGAGCCGGTCGACTTCATGGAGTTCGGGACGATCGAGGCCACCAAACGCGCGGCGGCGGCCGGTCTCGGGGTCTCGTTGCTGCCCGAGGTGACGGTCGCCGCCGAACTCGCGGAGGGGTCTTTGGTACGGCTGTCGTGGGAGCCGCCGTTCACGCTTCGCACTCAACTGGCATGGCGGGCCGGGAAGCGGCTTCCGGCGCACGTACGGCTGTTTCTGGAGCAGACACGGAAGCTCGTGGCCGAGCAAGGGTGACCTTCAGGCTCGCCAGCACGATCAGCGGGACGCCCAGTGCCTGGACGAGACCGATGTGGTGGCCGTACACCGCCCAGTCCATGACCATCGCGACCGCCGGGTAGACGAAGGCCAGGACGGCGATCTTCGAGGTCGGAAGCTTGGCGTAGGCGGCGTACATGAGGACGTACATCACGCCGGTGTGGATGAAGCCGAGGCCGACCAGCCAGCCCCAGTCCCAGCCGGTGCCGGCCATCGCGCCGAAGTCGGCGAAGGGGAGCAGCAGCGGGATGCCGACGACGACCTGGACCAGGGCGATGAGGTGCGGGCGCACGCCGGTGATCCGCTTGGTGACCAGGGTGGACAGGCCGTAGAGGAGCGCTGCGAGGAGGGCCTGGCCGACACCGGTGAGGTAGGTGCCGCCGCTCGTGAAGTCGGCCGGGGTCACCCCTGACACCAGGATCAGGCCCACGAAGGCCAGCGCGATCCAGCCCACCTTGGCGGCCGTGAGGCGCTCGCGGAAGAGGAGGGCGCCGAGCAGGACCACGTAGAACGGCTGCGTGTGGTAGACGACCGTGGCGACCGAGATCGACGTGTTCTCGTACGACTGGAAGAGGAAGACCCAGTTGAAGACGATGAACACGCCGCCCAGGACGGCGAGTCCGAAGGTGCGCGGGGTGAAGCCGTGGTCGCGGAGCCAGCCGCGGGACAGGACGTAGGTCCCGAGGGCGAGGGCGCCGAAGACGACGCGGAAGAACACGACGTTGAAGGGGGACGCGCCGGACTCGACGACGAAGACGCCGAGGGTGCCGGACAGCACCATCGCGGTCATCAGCTGGGCGACGCCCCTGCTCTCTGCGGACTTGATCTGCGTGGTCATGACCACGAAGGTAGGAGCGGGCTCCGTCGCAGGTCCACGCGCCAGTGGGGTGTCCTGCCGATGCCCCCATCGGTCCCGGCGATGACCCCAGGTGCCTACAGGTTGTACGCCTACGAGGCTCCCGGTGCGGACAATGCGCCCCTGTGCCCGGACCGGCCGGAACCGGACACTTACCTCGCATGACGACTGCTCCCGCCGACTCCTCCGGCACCCTCGCCCCCGAATACGGTGACAAGGTCATCGCCGTCGAGACGGCGGGCTCCGAGCCCATCCCCGACGCCGAACGCCATGGCTCGCCGATCCAGCTGCTGTGGACCTGGGCCTCCCCCAACATCGAGTTCGCGACCGTCTTCATCGGTGTGATCTCGGTGCTGTTCTTCGGGCTGAGCTTCTGGCAGGCCACGGCCGCCATCGTGCTGGGCACCGCGCTCGGCGCGATCACACAGGGCGTGCTGTCCCTGGACGGGCCGCGGTTCGGGGTGCCGCAGATGGTGGTCGGCCGCTTCTCCTTCGGCCACTTCGGCAACATCCTGCCGTCCGCCGCCAACGGTCTGGTGGCAGGCGTGGGCTGGTTCGCGGTGAACAGCGTGAGCGCGGCCTTCGCCCTCAACACACTGACGGGCCTGCGCCCGCTGCCCTCCCTCCTCCTGGTGGTCGTGGCCGAGATCCTCATCGGCTTCATCGGCCACAACTTCGTCCACACCTTCGAGAGGTACGCCTTCCCGGCCCTCGCGGTGATCTTCCTGCTGGCGGGTGTGTGGACGTTCAAGGACGCCGACCTCGGCGGGGGCGGAACCGGCGGCGGCATCGGCGGCTTCCTCCTCGCGTTCAGCGCGGCCTGGGGCTATGCGGCGGGCTGGAACCCGTACGCCACGGACTACTCCCGCTATCTGCCGCGTACGGCGAACAGGTTCAGGACGGTCCTCTACCCGGCTGTCGGCCTGTTCGTGTCCGTCGCCCTGGTAGCGGTGATCGGCGCGGCCTCGGCGACCATCGCGGCCCCGAAGGACGCCACCCCGACGGCGGCCTTCACCGGCCATCTCCCGGGCTGGCTGGGCGACCTGGTGCTCCTCGCCATCATCCTCGGCGGCATCTCCGCGAACGCCCTCAACATCTACTCGGGCGCGATCTCCATCGCCTCCTTCGGCCTGAAGCTCCCCGCCTGGCTCAGCCGCAGCGTGCTGGTCGTGGTGTCGGGCGTCGCCGGTACGGCGGCGGCGTGGGCGTCGCTGTCGGACGCCGGTTCGGCGTACGAGGCGTTCCTGCTGGTCATCGCCTACTGGGTGGCACCGTGGCTCGGGGTCGTCCTGGTGGAGCGGTGGCTGCAGGGTCGCACGGCGACCGACGCACAGCTGGCGGCCCGCCTGACCGACCGCTCCTTCACCAACTGGCCGGGGCTGGCAGCCCTGCTGATCGGCGTCGCGGTGTCGGTCCCACTCTTCTCCAACCAGGAGGACTTCGTCGGCTACGTACCGAAGCACTGGCCGTCCTTCGGCGACATCACGCCGGTGGTCGGGTTCGTGGTGAGCGCAGGGCTGTATGCGGTGCTGCGCCGGGGGAAGCCTCAGTCCGCGTCCAGCGGTTCCGCCTGATCCGCGTACTCGACCCTGATGTACCTGCTGTTGTGCTCGCCGTAGGCCTTCTTGAGGATCGGTTCCGCCGTGTCGGGGTCGTCGACCCCGACGACGACGAAGCCCCGTTCGTCCGCGGCGACTTCGCGCATCTCGAAGGTGCCGTCCCAGCGGCGCATGTCGTCTCCGATCCGCTCGGAGAGGGCGTCGAGGGTCTTTCCGCTGACGTCGGTGTCGTGCAGCCGCACGGTCACGCCCCGGGCGGCCGCCCCGCAGACCTCGTCGTCGAAGGCGGCGGAGGCCATGCGCCAGACGTCGGCCGACTGGTGGTCCTCGTCGACGGAGAGGCCGGTGTAGACATCGGAGTACTTCTTCTCGGCCAGGTCATCGACGTGTATGACCACGCGCGTCAGCGGGGTGTCGTCGTCGCGACCGGGAAGGCTGTCGACCGGGCGGGTGCCGACACAGGTCCGGTTCACCGCCGCCGACTTGATCCGGCCGGGATCCGCCACCAGGCCTCCGTCCGTGCGGGCCATCTCCAGTGCCTGGACGTACAGGCCCGCGGCCACCACCAGCGCGACGGTCGCTCCTGCCGATGCGATCCAGGTTCGGTTGCTGCGCATGTCCCCCTCCGTCCCCGTGCGTTGACGTCAGCCCTGTGACGCCGGAGGGGGCGGAGGGGTTCAGTCCGTCGGTTCGTCCCGCAGGACGAGGTCCAGCAGACCCGGGAAGCGGGCCTCGAACTCCGCGCGTCGCAGCCGGTTGACCCGCCGGGGCCCCTCGTCGCGCTGCTCGACCAGGCCCGCGCCCCGCAGCACCACGAAGTGATGGCTGAGCGCCGCCTTGCCGACCGGCACGTCGAAGCTGCCGCAGCTGCGCGACCACTCCGCCGAGCCCGCCAGCTCCCTGACGAGGCTGATGCGCACGGGATCGGCGAGCGCGGCGAGAGCGGTCTGGACGGAGACGTCGTCGGGGTGGGTGTGCTCGGGGGCGGCCCGATGACTGGTGCGCTGCGCCATGCGGGGCTCCTTCACGCCGTGCCGAGGGTTCACGCCTTGCCGAGTGTTCGATGAAAAGCATACACTCGCGACTGTTCGCTTTTCATTGAACAGTCATCGAGCAGTCGTGGACTGAACAGTCATGGGTGGTATGGCATGCGTGCGGTGGAGTTCCAGGAGTACGGCGGACCCGAGGTCCTGAAGGTCGTGGAGGCGGAGGTCCCCGAGCCGGGTCCGGGCCAGGTGAGCATCGACGTGGCGTACACCGGGGTGAACTTCGCCGACCTCAAGGCGCGTGGCGAGGGCTACCGGGTACCGCAGCTGCCCTTCGTCCCGGGCTTGGAGGCATCCGGGCGCATCCGCGCGCTCGGCGAGGGGGTCACGGGCCTGTCCGTCGGCCAGGAGGTGACGGCGCTGACGGAGGGCGGCGCCTACGCGGATGTGGCGCTGGCGAACGCCTCGACCGTCTTCCCGGTCCCGGCCGGCGTCGGCCTGCGTACGGCGGCGACCCTGCCGACGGTGCTGCCGACGGCGTACATCCTGGTGCACGCGGTGGGCCGGCTACAGCCGGGCGAGACGGTGCTCGTGCAGGGTGCGGCGGGCGGCGTCGGCACGGCGGTGGGGCAGTTGGCGAAGGCGGCGGGCGCCGGTGCGGTCTACGGCGTGGTGTCGGGCGCGGCGAAGGCGGAGTACGCGCGGGAGTACGGCTACGACGAAGTGTTCGTCGGCGAGTTCACCGGGGCGGTGCGGGAGGCGACCGGCGGCCGAGGCGTCGACCTCGCGCTCGATCCGGTCGGCGGCGAGACGTTCCGGGGCAGCCTGGCCTCGCTCGCGGTCTTCGGGCGCCTGGTGTCCTTCGGCAACGCGAGCTCGGCACCGGCGTGGAACGTGGGGCAGCCGGAGCTCTACCCCTCCGGGGTCTCGGTCGGCGGCTTCTCGATCCTGACGCTGGCGAAGACGGCCCCCGGCGAGCTGCGCTCCCTTTCCGAGCGGGCCTTCGCGAAGGCGGTGGACGGCACGGTGTCCCTGCCGGTCACCACCGAGTTCGGGCTGGAGGAGGCGGCGGAGGCGCACCGGCTGATGGGCACGCGCACGAGCACGGGCAAGCTGCTGTTGCGGGTGGCGGGCGACTGAGGGCCCCGGCTCCACAGACCGTGCTGTGCTCGGCCCCGTACAACGGGCCGAGCCACCTCACCCTGCGCTGAGCTCACGCAACGGTTCGCAGCCCGTGGACCGAGGCCGCCGCCATCCCCCGCACGACCCGATGCGCACACGCCGCCGCCAGCAGCTCCCCCAGCAGGTCCGGATCGTCGATCTCCAGGCCGAGCAGGGACTCGATCCGCTCCAGGCGCTGGTAGAGCGACTGGCGGCCGATGTGCAGCAGGGCCGCGGTGCGGGTCGGGGAGCAGCCGTGGCGCAGATGGACCTCCAGGGTGCGGACCAGGTCGCTGGGGTGGGCCGCCTCCCAGGCCAGCAGCGGGCCCAGGGTGTGCTGGACCAGTCGGCCGAGGCGGTCACGGTTGGTGTCGATGCCGCCGCGGGTCAGCTCCCGTTCCAGGGCGAGCGCGCGGGCGGAGGTGACCAACGGGCCCTCGGGGACGGACGGTTCGGCCGCCGGGACGGTCAGCGCCAGCTCCAGCGTCGTCCGGGCCGCCCGCAGCGTGTCGCTCCAGCGCAGCCAGCCGCTGCCGGCGTCGACGGCGTGCCCGACGGCGACGGTGAGCCCGGCGTCGGCTGCCGTACGAAAGGCCTCCTGGACGGCGCGGATCGGGTCACCGGAGCCGAGGCCCCCGCCGATGCCCGCGCTACCGCGCCCGCTCCCGCCGCCCCGGCCGCCGTCGCCGGGAAGCGCAAGCAGTGCCAGCACATCCCCCGGAAAGGGCGCCCGCAGCACCCCCGCGCCGCCCAGCAGCCGTACCGCCCGGTCCACGGCGCCCACCTCGCGCGTGCCGTGCACCGACACCCCGATGAGCCGGGCCCCCGGGCCGGGGTGGAACCCGGCGAGCGCCGACCGAGCCTCGACCTCCGGCTGGTTCAGGGCCGCGCGGTCTGCCAGGTCGGCGAGCAGGGCGGCCGTGTGATCGCCGCCCCAGGGACGTACCACCGACCGCCCGGACAGCCCCCGCGCCACGATCGCGCGGTTCGCCGCCTCCGTGATGCGCACGAAGGGCACGACCCGGTGCATGGCCAGCAGGGGCAGGCCGAGGCGGCGGGCCTCGTCGACGACCTCGGGGGGCATCTGCGGCAGGGAGCGGCCCACCTCCACCGCCAGCCCGGCGGCACCCCGCGCGGCCAGCTCGCGGACGTACCGCCGCCGTACGTCCTCGTCGGCGTCGGTCAGGCCGAAACCGTTCGTGAGCAGCAGTTCTCCGCCGTCCAGGAAGTTGGCGCCCTCGTACACCTCGCTGGAGTGCACCCAGCGCACGGGGCGGTCCAGGGCGCCCTCGCCGGCGAGGAGGACGGGCTCGGAGGCGCGTACGGGATCGAGGTCCAGGACTTCGCGGAGGGTGAGTGCGGCCACGGGCACCTCCAGGGCGTGGACAGTTCGTCCGGCGGCGGGATGCCCGGAGAGTACTTTCCGCACGTTGCCCTCGTGTTTCGGCCACAGCAGAGTGAGGACATGGACCTTGTGGACCCCATGGATCGGACGACGGCACGGACCTGGCTCGCCACCGCCGTCGCCGAGGCCCGCGCCGGGCTCGCGGAGGGCGGCATCCCGATCGGTGCCGCGCTCTACGGCGCGGACGGCACCCTGCTCGGCCGCGGCCACAACCGGCGCGTCCAGGACGACGACCCCTCGATGCACGCGGAGACGGCCGCGTTCCGCAATGCGGGACGGCAGCGCTCGTATCGCGGTACGACGATGGTCACGACCCTCTCGCCGTGCTGGTACTGCTCCGGTCTGGTCCGCCAGTTCGGGATCTCGCGGGTGGTGGTCGGCGAGGCGGCCACCTTCCACGGCGGCCACGACTGGCTGGCGGAGCACGGCGTGCGGATCGTGCTGCTGGACGACGCCGAGTGCATCGGGATGATGCGCGACTTCATCAAGAACCATCCGGCACTGTGGAATGAGGACATCGGTGAGTGACCCGCGTATCCCCCGTATCCCCACCATCGATCTGCGGCCCTGGCTCGACGGCGACGAGGACGCCCGCGCCGCCATCGCCCGCACCGTCGACGAGGCCCTGCAGACCGCCGGGTTTCTGCTGGTCACCGGGCACGGTGTGGATCCGGCGCTGCGGTCCGCGATCCGGGAGGCGGCGCGTGCGTTCTTCCGGCTGCCCGCCGGTGTCAAGCAGCCGTACGCGGCGAAGGTCGGGGGCCGCGGCTGGCTCGGGCCGGGCGCCGAGGCCAACGGCTACTCGGAGGGCACGCAGACCCCGCCGGACCTGAAGGAGTCGCTGACGTTCGCGACGCACGAGCCCTTCGAGGACCCCGTCGTCAACGCGGAGTGGTACGCGCCCAACGTGTGGCCGCAGGAAGTGCCGGAGCTCCGGGCGCTGTGCGAGGAGTACCTGGAGCGGATGGGCGACCTGGAGAAGCAGCTCCTCTCCCTGCTCGGCGAGGCGCTCGGCCTGCAACCGGACTTCTTCTCCCGGCACATGGACCACCCGACGTACGGCTTCAACATCAACTGGTACCCGGGCACCGAGGTGCTCGGGGAGCCGCAGCCGGGTCAGTTCCGCATCGGTCCGCACACCGACTTCGGGACGGTCACGATCCTCGACCGGCAGGCCGGCAAGGGCGGGCTGCAGGTCTACACGGACGAGGGCGGCTGGGAGGACGCGCCTTTCGACCCGGAGGCCTTCACCATCAACATCGGGGATCTGATGGCCCGTTGGACCGGTGACAGGTGGCGGTCGGGGCGCCACCGGGTGCTGCCGCCGCCCGCGGACGCGCCCGCCGAGGAGCTGATGTCGCTCGTGTACTTCGGCGAATGCACACCGGGGACGCTGGTGGAGTCCGTACCGGCGCCGCTGGGGCGGGTGGCGTACGAGCCCGTCGACTCGCACATCTATCTGCGGGAGAAGCTGGACTCGATCACGGTCGGCTGACCAGCTTCTCGAAGCGGGCCCGCCAGGCGGGCTCCGCCGCCCTGTCTCCCCGGTACTCGTGGGTGAAGCGGAGGGCGGTGCCTGCTGCGCCGTCCCGTTCCAGGTGGAAGCGGATCCGGTCGCCGTCGTCCAGCGTGTACTCGGCGACCCGGTCCACGTCCCAGGCGGTGACCCGGCCGCTGCCCAGGTCACGCAGGGTGACCGCGCCGCCGAGTCTGGGTTCGAGGACGTCGGCGGCGGTGAACCACTCCGCGAGCCCTTCGGGGGTGGCCACCGCCGGCCAGACGTCCTCCATGCGCCGTGGGACCCGCACCAGGAAGTGGAGCATGTGCGTGTTCCCGTGGCTCTGACTGGTGCCCTGCGCGATGGAACCGCTCATGACACCAGTGTCGGCCGACTGTGGCTCAGACGCCCGCGTACGAGTGCTTGCCGGAGACGAAGATGTTGACGCCGTAGTAGTTGAACAGCCAGCAGCCGAAGGCGATCAGCGCCAGATAGGCGGCCTTGCGGCCCTTCCAGCCGGCGGTGGCACGGGCGTGCAGGTAGCAGGCGTAGGCGACCCAGGTGATGAACGCCCAGGTCTCCTTGGGGTCCCAGCCCCAGTAGCGGCCCCAGGCCGACTCCGCCCAGATGGCGCCCGCGATGATCGTGAACGTCCACAGCGGGAAGACGGCCGCGTTGATGCGGTAGGAGAACTTGTCCAGGGACGAGGAGGCGGGCAGCCGCTCCAGGAAGGACGTCGCGAAGCGGCCGGGCGTGCCGCCGTTCTCCAGCTTCGTCTCGTACGAGTCCTTGAAGAGGTAGAGCAGCGTGCCGACGGCGCCCACGTAGAAGACCGCGCCGCACAGGATGGCCGTCGAGACGTGGATGTAGAGCCAGTACGAGTGGAGGGCGGGAACCAACTGGTCACTGGCGGTGTACAAGACAGTGACGGCGATGCCGAGGTCGAGGAGGACCGTGGTGATCAGGAACAGCCCGAGCCAGCGGACGTTCTTCTTCAGCGCGAGCAGCGTGAGGTACACGGAGACGGCGACCGCGGAGAACGTGATGTTGAACTCGTACATGTTGCCCCACGGCGCCCGCTCCACCGAGGCCGCGCGCGCGATCACGCCGCCGAGGTGGACGAGATACGCGACGACGGTGAGCGAGATGGCGATACGCCCGTAGAGGTCGCCCTGCTCGTCCCCGCCGTGCGCCCCGGGCCCGTCGGGCACGTCCCGCGCACCGGCCGAGGCCCGCACGACGACCTTGGGCCGCTCCAGTACGGCGGTGCCGCCGGCCTTGTTCACGGTGACGGCGGGGGCCTTGCCCGTGGCCCCCTTCGCCTCCGTGGTGAGCGCGGCGGCCGTGCGGCCGACCCTGCTGCGGCTGCCGAAGAGCCATTCGGCGATGTACGCGAAGAAGGCCAGGGTGTAGACGGCCATCGCGGAGTAGATCAGCGTGTTGCTGATGTTCGCGAGGTGTTCGTTGGTGGCCGTGGCCAACTCGGTTCCGGCGGCGAGGGTCACTTCTCAGCCCCTTCGGCAGGTACGACTTCGGTGTCGGGGGTGGTCTTGTCGTCTTGGTCTGCGGAGCCGGCGTCGGTTTCGGCGTCGGGGTGGTCTTCTGTGTCGTCGTCGGGCTCGGGTGCGCCCGGCGCCTGGTCGTACAGGATTCCGGCAAGGTCGCCGAGTTCCTCCGGCACCTTGGCGGACTCGCTGCGGCCGAGGCCGGCCATCTCGACGACCGTCACGCCGTCGGCGCCCTTGACTGCCCGCACCCAGACGCGGCGGCGCTGGATGAACAGGGAGCCGGCGAGGCCGAAGATCGCGGTGAGGGAACCGGCGAGCGCCCAGGTGGTGCCGGGCTGCTGGACGACCTGGAAATTCGCCCACTGCTTGGTGGTCTCGTAGGTGATCGAACCGGCACCGTTCGGGAGCTTCATGGTCTGGCCCGGCCTCAGGTTGTCCCTGAGCTGGGCGCCCTTGGAGTCCTTGAACTCCTTCACATGCGCCTTGTCGAGCTGGTACACGCTCTGCGGGATGCCGGAGTCGACACCGAGGTCGCCGTGGTACGGCGTCAGGTTCAGCACCGGGTTGCGCAGCGCGGGGAACGTGGAGGCCGTCTCGCTGCCGGGGGTGTAGGTCGGCAGGAGGAAGGCCGAGATGCCCAGCTGCTCGCTGACGCCGTCGGCGTTCTTGTAGCCGTCGAGGACCTTGACCACACCGGTGGAGGTGACGTTGGAGTCGAGCGGGAGGAGCGGCACGGCATCGCGGTAGACGACGTTGCCCTTGCCGTCGCGGACGGTGATGAGGGGGGCATAGCCGTGGGCGGTGAGGTAGACCTTGGCGTCGCCGATCTCCAGCGGCTCGTTGACCTTGACGAGGTCCTTCTTGCCCTTGCCGTAGGCGCCCTCGTTGTAGGTGAGGGCGGCCTGGTAGGTGCGCGGGGTGCCGCGGTTGGGGCCGCTGGCCTCGTAGGTGCCGGTGAACTTGTCCAGCTTGAAGCTGAACGGCACCAGGTCGTCGGTGCTGAAGAGGTTGCCGGACTTGAAGTCGTCGTACTGCGTGGTGGTGTTGGAGAAGCCGTCGCCCTCCACCACCAGCTTGTTGCCCTCGGACTTGAAGAGCTGGCCCCAGGCGAAGGCGATCAGCATCACGATCAGCGCGATGTGGAAGGCGAGGTTGCCGACCTCCCGCAGATAGCCCTTCTCGGCGGCGACGGCGTCACCGGCGAGGTGCGCGCGGAAGCGGCGCTTCTTGAGGAGGGCGAGGGCGGCCTCGCGGACCTGCTCGGGCTCGGCCTCGGTGCGCCAGGTGGTGTAGGCGGGCAGCCGGGTCAGGCGCTTGGGGGCGCCCGGCGGGCGGCCGCGCAGCTGGCCGATGAACTGCCAGGTGCGGGGGATGATGCAGCCGATGAGGGAGACGAACAGCAGGATGTAGATCGCGGAGAACCACACCGAGCTGTAGACGTGGAAGAGGCCGAGCTTGTCGTAGACCGGCGCGAGGAAGGTGTGCGCCTTGCGGAAGTCGGCGACCTTCGTCTCGTCGATGCCGGACTGCGGGATGAGCGAGCCGGGGATCGCGCCGAGGGAGAGGAGCAGGAGCAGGAGCAGCGCGACCCGCATGGAGGTGAGCTGCCGCCAGAACCAGCGGGCCCAGCCGATGACGCCCAGGCCGGGCAGGTTCGCCAGTTCCTCCCTGGGGGCGGTGGAGAGCTGGGAGCCGGCGGCGCCGAGATCCGGGTCGTCGGCCCGCTCGGGGGTAGTGCCGGTGCTGGTGGTCTTGCTCATCGATCAGATCCCCACGACGAATCCGGCGGACCAGGACTGCATGTCCTGCACGAGGCGGTCCCAGGCGCCGGTCAGCAGCAGCAGACCGGTCACGATCATCATCGTGCCGCCGATCCGCATCACCCAGACATAGTGGCGCTTGACCCAGCCGAAGACGCCCAGCGCCTTACGGAAGGCGACCGCGGCGAGCACGAAGGGCACACCGAGACCGAGACAGTAGGCGACGGTCAGCAGGGCGCCCCGGCCCGCGCTCGACTGCTGAGCGGACAGGTACAGCGCGGAGCCCAGGGTCGGACCGACGCAGGGGGTCCAGCCGATGCCGAACAGCGCGCCGAGCAGCGGGGCGCCGGCGAGGCCGGCCACGGGCCGCTTGTGGAAGCGGAACTCCCGCTGGGTCATCCAGGGCATCAGGCCCATGAAGAAGACACCCATGAGGATCATGAGCGCGCCCAGCACCTTGGACAGGATGCCCTTGTTGTCCTGAAGCGTGTAGCCGAAGTAGCCGAACAGCGCCCCGCTGGAGACGAACACGGCGGTGAAGCCGAGCACGAAGAGGGAGGCGCCCGCGACCATCCGCCCGCGCCGGGCCTCGGCCAGGTCGGTGCCGGCGACCCCGGTGACGTATGACAGATAGCCGGGGACGAGCGGCAGGACGCACGGGGAGAAGAAGGAGACGAGTCCGCCGAGCAGCGCGATGGGCAACGCGAGCAGCAGAGCGCCGTTGAGCACCGTGTCGTTGTAGCCCGTCGCTGCGGCGAGCGTGGTGACTGAGGTCACGTCACTTCTCCGCGAGAACGGGGGCGATCATCGCGCGCAGCTTGTCCTCGCCGAGCGCGGCCAGCGAGCGGGCGGCGATCCTGCCCTCCCGGTCGAGGACGAGCGTGGAGGGGACCGCCTGCGGGTTGAGCGTGCCCCTCTGGAAGCGGAGCATCAGCTTGCCCGTGGGGTCATAGAGGCTCTGGTAGGTGATGCCCTGCTGCTTCTCGAACGAGACCGCGTTCTGGGTGCTGGTGTCGCGGGTGTTGATGCCGACGAACTGGACGCCCTTGCTCTTGAGGTCCTGGTAGACCTTCTCGAAGTTCGGCGCCTCGGCGCGACAGGGCGCGCACCAGGATCCCCATACGTTCAGGACGACGACCTTGCCCTTGTAGGAGGCGACGTCGAGCTGTCCCCCGTTGACCGTCTCGCCGGAGAGGTCGGGCGCGGCGGCCCGTTCCCCCTTCTTCGCCGTGGAGATGCCGTCCTTGCCCATCACGAAGTTGGTGTCACCGCCGCCGCCGGAGGTCCCTCCGGAGGAGCAGGCGGACATCAGCAGCGTGGCGACCGCGGCACCGGCGGTGGTCAGGACGGCTCGGCGACGTGCGCGGTTCGAGCGCACGAAGGCGCGGCTGGCGGCACTCATGTGAAAAGTTTCGCATGCCCGTTCCGGGGGTTGTGCGCACCCCCCTTGCGGGGGGAAAACCGCATTTCAGGCGGCCGACCCGGTGGGCGAGGCAGAAGAGGAGGGGGTCTCCTTGAGGAACGCCTTCCAGCCGCCCACCGGCCGCTGACCGACCTCGAGGGTCCGCAGCTTGGCGAGCACCTCCGGCTTCTGCACGTCCATCCAGTCGACGAACTGCCGGAAGGAGACGAGGCGTACGTCCGCGCCCTTCTCCTTCTCCTGTGCGATGTGCTTGAACGCCTCCTCGACGGCGTCCATGTAGATGCCGCCGTTCCAGTGCTCGAAGTGGTTGCCTATGAAGAAGGGTGCACGGTTTGTCTCGTATGCCCGCTGGAAGCCTGCTATGTAGGCCTTCGAGGCCTGGGTGCGCCAGCCCGGGTAGTTGTAGGCGGGTGCCTTGGTCGAGTTGACCGACTGGTTGGCGAGCATGTTGTAGTCCATCGACAGGACCTCGAAGCTGCGCCCGGGGAACGGGATCTGCTGCAGCGGCAGGTCCCAGATGCCCAGCTTCTTCTGCGGCCAGATCTGGCGGCCGCCGGGCGAGGAGGCGTCGTAGCGCCAGCCGAGTTGCTTGGCGGTGGGCAGCAGGTTGTTCTGGCCGAGCAGACAGGGCGTGCGGCCGCCGACGAGCTCCTTCTCGTAGTCGAAGGGCAGGGACGGCATGTCGGTCCAGCCGGTGTTGGTCCGCCACTCCTTCACAAAGGCCTTGGCCTGCGCTATCTCGCTCCTCCACTGCGCGGGCGTCCAGTTGCCGACGGTGCCGTAGCCGGAGCAGAAGTGGCCGTTGAAGTGGGTGCCTATCTCGTGCCCTTCGAGCCAGGCGCGGCGGACGTTGGTGAGCGTGGCCTTGACGTGCGCGTCGGTGAGGTAGCCGATGTCGGAGGCGCCGCGCGGGTTGTTCGGCGGGTTGTAGAGGCGCTTCTTCGACTCGGGCAGCAGATACAGCCCGGAGAGGAAGAAGGTCATGGACGCGCCGTGCTGCTTGGCGAGGTCGAGGAAGCGCGGGAAGAGCCCGTTGCCCACCTCGCCGGCGCCGTCCCAGGAGAAGATCACGAACTGCGGCGGGGTCTGCCCCGGCTCCAGCGGCTCGGGCTTCGCGGGCTGGTGGGGCTGCTTGCCGGTGAAGGAGGTCGAGCCGTCGCCGATGGGCTTGGCGGGGTGGGACGTGCCGCCGGTTTTGCCACCGCCATGGGAACCCGAGGAGCGGGTCGACCCGTCTGACGGCGTGAGGGTGCCGCATCCGGACAGTCCGACAGCGGCGGCGGCGCCCGCGCCGATACCGAGCATTCCCCTGCGAGTGAGAGCGCTGCGATTGCGCATTCCAACCCCGATCGTCATGTCCTTTGGTGGTCACCCAGTCAGAGGACATGACGAAGGCGGAGGTTCCTCACGATCACATGGATCTCGCAACAAATGTCACAAACGTGTCATGAAACCCAAAAGGGGATGCTCGCGCCCCGAAAGGGGCGCGGGGCTGTGTCGATATGCGGCTCCGCCGCGTGGGCGCGACCAGCCACGACGGACCCGCAGATGATCAACGGCCTACCAGCGGAGCGCTCACGCCCCGAAGGCCTTGTCCTTCCCCTTCACCGGCTTGGCGCCCGCCAGGAGATGGGCCGGGACGAGATCGCGGGCCGGCTCGCTGTAGCCGACGGACACGAGCTTGTCGTCCTGGTACGTGAAGGACGTCAACGAGGCGAGCGTGCACTGCCGCTTGCGCGGGTCGTGCCACAGCCGCCGCTTCTCGACGTACGACCGCACGATCCAGATGGGCAGCTGGTGGCTGACGAGGACGGCCTCGTGCCCCCGCGCCTGGTCCTTGGCCGAGTCCAGCGCCTGCATCATCCGGACGACGATGTCGACGTACGGCTCGCCCCACGACGGCTTGAACGGGTTGACGAGGTGCTTCCAGTTGCCGGGCTTCCTGAGCGCGCCGTCCCCGACCCCGAAGGTCTTGCCCTGGAAGACGTTGTCGGCCTCGATGAGCCGCTCGTCGGTGGCCAGGTCGAGTCCGTGCGTCTTGGCGATCGGGGTGGCCGTCTCCTGGGCCCGCTCCAGCGGGGAGGCGCAGACGTAGGTGATGTCGCGGGGCGCGAGGTGCTCGGCGACCCGGTCGGCCATCTGCCGCCCCAGCTCGGACAGCCGGTAGCCGGGCAGCCGCCCGTACAGGACCCCGTCCGGGTTGGCGACCTCGCCGTGCCGCATGACGTGTACGACGGTGATGTCGGCGCCCGCCGTGCTGTTGCTGTCACTCATGCTGCCGTGGCCTCCGCCGCCGCTCGGGCCGCCGCCGGAAGGGCGTCGGCGATGCGCTGTACGGCCTGTTCGTCGTGGGCCGTGGACACGAACCAGGACTCGAAGGACGAAGGCGGCAGATAGACGCCCTGCGCCAGCATCGAGTGGAAGAAGGCGGTGAAGCGGAAGGACTCCTGCTTCTTGGCGTCCTCGTAGTCGCGGACCTCCCGGTCCGTGAAGAAGACGGAGAACATGTTGGAGGCGCTCTGCAGCCGGTGCGCGACGCCCTCCTTGCTCAGGGCCTCGGTCACGAGCCCCTGGATGCTCTCCGACACGGCGTTGACCTTGTCGTAGGCGGCCTCGTCGAGGAGGCGCAGCTGGGCGAGGCCGGCCGCGGTGGCGACCGGGTTCCCGGAGAGGGTGCCGGCCTGGTAGACGGGGCCGGCGGGCGCGAGATGCGCCATCACATCGGCGCGCCCGCCGAAGGCGGCGGCGGGGAACCCGCCGCCCATGACCTTCCCGAAGGTCATCAGATCGGGCGTGACCCCGTCGATCCCGAACCACCCGGCCCGACTGGTCCGGAACCCGGTCATGACCTCGTCGGAGATGAAAAGCGCACCGTTCTTCGAGCAGGCGTCCTTGAGCCCCTGGTTGAACCCGGGCCGGGGCGGTACGACACCCATGTTCCCGGGCGAGGCCTCGGTGATCACGCAGGCGATCTCACCGGGGTGCCGGTGGAAGGCCTCGTGCACGGCCTCCAGGTCGTTGTACGGCAGCACGATGGTGTCGCCCGCCTGGGCGCCCGTGACCCCGGGCGTGTCGGGGAGCGCGAAGGTGGCCACACCACTGCCGGCGGCGGCGAGCAGCGAGTCGACGTGACCGTGGTAACACCCGGCGAACTTGATCACCTTGGTGCGCCGCGTGAACCCACGGGCGAGCCGGATGGCACTCATCGTGGCCTCGGTACCGCTGCTGACGAGCCGCACCTGGTCCACGGGCCCGACGCGCTCGACGATCTCCTCGGCGAGCGCGACCTCGCCCTCACCGGGCGTACCGAAGGAGGTACCGCGCGAGACGGCGTCCTGAACAGCGGCGATGACCTCGGGATGGGAGTGCCCGAGAATCATGGGCCCCCAGGAACACACAAGATCGACGTACTGCCGGCCATCCGCGTCGGTCAGATACGGACCCGTACCGGACACCATGAACCGGGGCGTACCGCCCACGGCACGGAACGCGCGCACCGGGGAGTTCACACCACCGGGCGTGACGGCCGCAGCACGGTCGAACAGTGCCTGCGAGTGGGGCGCTTCGTATGAATAAGGCAGTGAATTGGGCGGTTCGCTCATGACCTGCGACTTCTCCGACCTTCCCCGACTTCTCGGGCTCCGGTTGCCAGTGACCTCCTCAGGGTAGGCCAGGGTGCACGGGCGGCAGCGGGCGCCGCTGCTGACCGGAGAGACAGCCGCCGCCCCGCGCGATCTGCGAAACTGGGACCTGATACACACAGCTCATACGGCGCCGGCGTACGTATAGGTGTACGGACGGATGTACGACCGGGTGCGCGGCCAGGTGTACGACGAGGTGTACGGAGGCTTGTTCAGAGGCTGCGAAGATCCTGCGGACAGGTGTTTCAGCGCACGTTTCGGCGGGCGGCCGTGGGGGAGGTCACTGACACGATGATCGGGTTGCGCGGCGGGGGCCACGCGTCCTAAAAAAGCAGTCGGGTGGAGATATGCATCGCGGTGGCGGACTGGGCGAGGGGACTGATGACCTGGGTCCTCGACGTGCCCATCGAGGAAGGCACCGACGCGAGGCGGAGGAAGCTACCGAGGCACGTCGGGGACAGGGTGCACCGAGTGAGCCCGAGCAGATCGACCGGCGGATCGACCGCCGGGGCGACGCGCTCCGGGCGGGGAGCAGGAATGGTGGTCGGGTGGGGGTGACGTACAAGTACTTCGGCGCGCCGGACGGCGCGACCGCGGCCCGTGTCCCGATCTCGATGCGCCCCGAGGAACTCGGCGGCGACGAGCTCGGCATGAACGGCATGTTCACCAAGATCAAGCCGGAGACGATGGCGGCGATGGTGCTGACGGGCATCGAAGGCGTCCCCCTCCACAAGGTCCCGCCCCTCGAACTGGTCGTCCTGCACCCCGACTACGCGGTGGTCAAGCTCCCGATGACGGTCGTCGACCCACTGCGCGGCATAGGCGAGGAGGCGGTGGGCGCGGCGGCGTTCATCTGGTCGACGGTGCCGGACCGCGGGGGACCGCGGGATGCGTTCAATGTGTACCAACTGCTGCACGAGTGGCAGGACTTCAGCCATCGGTTGCATGAGGCGGGGCATCAGCCTTATTGCCTGGTGTGGCCCTGACCTGGGGTTTCATTGGTTTCGGGCGGGGTCTTCGGGCCTCGCCCTTTTTGGTGCCAGAGAGGGGCCGTCAGGCGGCCAGGGCACATTGAGGGCACATGGGTTGCGATCAGGGCACTGGCGTACGCCCGCGCCCTCTCGGGAGCTGGTGCTCTGCCCGTCCCGGTACTGCGCGTGGGTCGATGGGATGCCGGTGACGCGTTGTGCATTCAACATTGCCCATCGTCAGAGGCATGCGCCAGAATCGTCGGGCATTTGACGAAACCTCGTGCCACGGACGATCCCGCAGGCTTCCGCGAACTGCTTGGGTGCCCGCTTGACAGGCGGCGTTGGGAGCGAGTGAGTTCCGTTGCGGGAAGGACACTGCTGTGGAGAGCGCCGCTGGAAGCGCGAAGCCAGGAGCCTTACGCGCTCAGGCTGAGGCCGCCGTACCTCTTCTGACCGATGACCGCGTCCCTTACCTCGCCCGGCTCCCGGAGGCAGCCTCGGCAGCGTTGATCAGCGCCGGATCCGAGCTGCGTTATCCGGCTCGTACCGTCCTGCTCATGAAGGGCGAGCCGTCCTCCCACGTCCTGCTCGTCCTGGAAGGTTGGCTGAAGGTGACCGACGGTTCCCCCGGCGGGCACGAAGCGCTGCTGGCTCTGCGCGGGCCGGGGGACATCATTGGTGAAAGCGCCGCACTCGAGGACACGACACGGTCCGCTTCGGTGACCACGCTGGAGCCGATAAGGGCGGTGGTCATCTCGTCGGACCGCTTCAAGGCGTTCCTTGACGCGCACCCGATCGCGGGGCGTCAGCTCATGGCCGTGCTCACAGACCGGATGCGCGCCGGGGATCGCAAGCGGCTGGAGCTCGCGGCCTGCAGTGTCAAGGAGAGACTGGCGCGCCTGCTGCTGGAGCTGGCTCAGTACCACGGTGCGCCAGTACCGGAGGGCGTTCTCGTCAGGGTGCCACTCACCCAGCAGGAACTCGCCGGGGCCGTGGGGGCGTCCCGTGAGTCGGTTACCCGGCTTCTTGGCGAACTACGGGAGCGCGGCTATGTCACCACACACCGTCAAGCTCTGGTGGTGGTCAAGCCGGAGATGTTGCGGCGGATCGGCGGCTCTGCGTAATCCGTCACATCAACCGTGCGGCAACGATCCTCGCGGCGCACGACGTGCTGGTTGACCCTGGGCATGGAGTGGTCCTGACCGACCAGGTTGGTCGGCCCGGCAGTCGATTGCCCCTCCCGCACTTCGATTCGGCCTGACGCGCCGGTCGCGCGCTTCTGAGGAGAGACACATGGCGGAACCCAGCAACAAGACGATCCTGCTCATGGACATGGAGGGATCGGGTCGGCGTCGCGACAGCGAACAAGCCGTCATTCACCGCATGTTGTACAGAGTCCTCCATGAGACGCTGTCGACTGCCGCCATCGAGCCGACCGAGTATCGCAGCGAGGACCGCGGCGACGGCGTCTTCGTCCTTATCGATCCGGCCGTGCCGAAGCCCGCGCTGCTCAGGGCTTTGCTGACGGCGACACCTGAGCAACTCGTCAGCACCAATCGGCTGGCCGCCGAGGGTGCTCGGATCAGGCTGCGGATCGTCGTCCATACCGGCGAAGTGGCACTGGACGAGTTCGGTGCAGTCGGCGCGGATCTCGTCCATGCTTTCCGGCTCCTGGACGCACCGGCGCTACGAGAGGAGCTTGCCGCGAGGTCGGAGCCGAGTGTCCTTTGCGTGTCCAACGCCGTGTATCAGGGCGTGGTGCGTCACGCGCATCCGGGTGTACGGCCCGAGCACTTCCATCCACTGACCGTCGACAGCAAAGAAGGTGCCACGCTGACGGGCTGGTACCACGACAGCTCGCGACAGCACACCGACACCGCCGGATCGGAGCGGCCCACCGCGGAGTCGACCGCATCGTCCATCCCCGCCCAGGCGGCCGTACCGGTACCCAGGTCCGAGCACTCAGCCGACGCGGCTCTGGCTCCGGCGCTGCACACGCGCACGGGCAATTTCTTCTTCGGGACCGCGAGCATCGCCGGGGACGCCATTGCGGGTGACAAGCACGTTGGTACCAGTTCCACCGAGTCGACTCGGCAGCGGGACGTGGAAGGAACCGGAGAGTGAACCAGCACGTGGACGCCTCCTTAGACCCAGAGGACGCCGGCGCCGGACCCGAGGCAGAGAAGGATCCCGGGCGGGCCGCCGACACCGGGGACGTGGTGCCACCGACACCGGATGAAGACCCCGCCCCGGAGGCATGGGAGGCCATCGAGCAGCTCTTTGCTCTCGCCCCGCACCTGCGGTCAGGGCGGGCCAATGTCATGGGGGACACCCAGGTATCCGGCGATGTCGTCGCAGGCGACAAGCGCGTCGATGTACACCTGCACGAAAGACGCCTGCCCCGGTTGCACACTGTCGGCCCTCTGCCGACAGCGGAACTCGACCACTTGGCCGAGACGTTCGCACCGAATCGGCGGTACGACGAGTTGTGCGCGCAACTCAGCGCCCGACGCGTCCTCGTTCTACGCGGGCGGCCCGGCACCGGTCGCAGGACCGCGGCCCTGCACATGCTCATGCAGGTCGGTCCGAAAGCCGGCGAAGTGATTGCGCTGGACCCAGGCACGGAGTCGGCCGATTTCGCCAACCACGTCCAGCCCGGCAGGGCCCATGTGGTGGTGGACCCGATCACCAGCCAGGACAGTCCGTTGCGGGACATCCATCTCAACGCCATCCGCCGCGGTCTCGGGGACGACGGTCTCTTTGTCGTCGTCGCAGCGCACGGCACCGTCATGGAGGAAGTGACAGCGCACGATTGGCAACCGCTTCCCGCCGCCGACATCACACGGGCTCACTTGCTGCACGCGATCCAGGGCTCAGCGGCAGACGGACCGGCCGGTGATGCCGCGGCGGCCGACAGGGTGCGGCGTTTGCTTGAACTGGAGACGACCGTACGGTATTTGAGCTCCGGCCCGTCACCCGCGGAGGCCGCCGACTTCGCTCGGCTTCTCGTGGAGTACGCAGCGGGACGCTGCGACGATGAGGAGCTTTCCGGGTACGGCCGTAGATCGGCCGAGGAGATCGCCAGCAGGTGGTTCAGTGAAGACCAGCAGTCGGGCGGCGCCCCGCTGCGCGACAAGGCGTTTCTGATCTCGCTCGCCGTATTCGACGGATTGCCATATCCGTTGGTGGCCGAACTCGGAGACCTCCTCTACATGCGGCTTCGCACCGTCGAGGAACCCGATCGCACCGCCGGATATCCCGTCTTCGGTTCATCCCCGGAAGACCGATTGAGGTTGGCCAGGGCCCAGGAACACGACGAAGAGACCGACACCGCATGGGGACGCTTGCCCGAACGGGTCGTCGCTTTCCAGAACGACTCCCTTTGGAGCATCGCCCTGCGCCATGTCTGGACCAGCCATCCAGCTGTCAGAAAGCCCTTGTTGGCCTGGCTCGACACCCTCGTGACGGACCGCCGGACCTTCGTACGGCTCCGAGCCGCGGTGGCCTCGGGAGTACTGGCGGCCGCGGACTTCGGTTACGCCTACGACAGCTTCCTCAATCAGTGGGGTTCTTCGCCGAGGCCGATGCAGCGGCAGCTCGCCGCATGGGCGCTGTACACCGCCGCCGAACATGGCATGGACACAGCCGTCAGGCGCTTACTCTCCGACTGGAGCAGCCGACATCACCTGGCACGCAGGTGGACGGTCGCTCGCTCATACGCTCTGCTGGGCGGGGCCACGGCCCCGAGTGCGCTCCGGGACATCGGGCGGATGGCCGCGACCGAACCGCCACCGGACAGCGCGCTCCAGTCAGCGCTTGAGCAGGCCCTGGAGGCGCTGCTTCAGGGGCCCGCAGCCGTCACCGTTCTGGAGCGACTCGTGCAGTGGCACGCAAGCCGTGGTCCCCTGCGCGAACTGGCAGTAGCAGGATTTCTGCGGGGTGCGCGCAGGCGCCACCGGGCCGTGAGCAACGAGGCGACGACCTGGCCGAGCCTTCTGTGGCTGGCGGAACACGACGCCCACGCCCGACGGTACGCCGTCGTGATATGGCGGGCGTTGCTGGACAGTCGCTCCAGCCGCGACGCGGCACGTGACGAACTGGTTCGCTGGGTCCGGGTCGCAGAGCGTGCGTCCGTGAAAGCGGCACGGCACCGAGCTTTTACGACCGAGGCGCCATTCGAGCAGACGGACCGGTACGACACGGTGTCGGACGTAGAGGAGGCGCTGGGCAGACTGCTCCCTCTGCTGGTCGAAAACCAGAACGACTGGGACCGGTTGGACTTCCTTCTGCGCCGGGTCAAAACCCCGGACGGAGGCCAGAGCCCCACGGCCGCCCGGCTCAGGACCGCCCTCGCCAAAGGCCCCGCGGCACTGCCCCGTCCCCTGTGACGGCAGACCCGTCATCCCCGATTCCGGCCGCCGCCGACACTCGGCCAGCCTCACGCGACTCACCGCCTCGTATGCAATGCCCCGAAAACAGGAGAACTCATGGAACTGGTCAACGACCCTGTGCGCCAGATACGGAGCCTGGGCCGCTTCGAATACGTACGCCACCGGCCACCGACCTACGCGGAACGCGCACTCGTGTTCCTGACGTCCGGAGGACGACCGCAGACGTATCTCCCGCATCAGCAGCCCACCCGCGGAGAGCTGGTGACCAGCAACTTCCGCACACTGTACGAAGTGGACATGGGCATCCAACACATGTCGCTGGAGCACCGGCTGCCTAGCGACGGCGATGCCGCGTTCTTCTCCGCGGAGACCGATCTAACCTGGCGGGTCATCGACCCCGCCAAGGTGGTGGAACGGCAGATCCGCGACGTCCGTGCGCTGCTGGAGCCCCGTTTGCTGACCCGGATGCGCCGGGAAAGCCGCCGGTACGCCATCGAGGAGAGCGCCGCTGCCGAGGCCGCAGTGATGGAGGCGCTGGCCACCACGCCTCTGGCGGTCGACGAAGGGCTGGACATCCAATGCGAAGTCAGGCTCAGCCTCGACGAGGAGGCGGTCGGCCAACTGTCCTCACTGCGCTCCCTCGACTACACCAAGCAGCGGACGCGGAGCGAGCACGAACTGACCAGGCTGCGCACCCACAACGAACACGAAGTCATGGAGGAGCGCAGCTCCTTCTACGCCCGGCTGCTGTCTCAGGGCGAGTTCGAGCGCTGGGGCGCGCACCTCGCGCAGAATCCGGCCGACATCCCGCTCGCAATCGAATCCATTCGTGACGACGAGCGCGAGGCCAGCGCCAACCAGATCCGCGTCATCGAGCGGGTCCTCGACTCCGGAGCAGTTGAGGACCACATGCTGGAAGATGCGTCGCGGGCGGCTCTGTCGGCTGTGAAGGAGCGGCTCAACGACGCCGGCCGGGGCCGGACACGCAAACACCCCCTCTACCGGGAACAGCTGGAGCGGGGAACCAGTGATCAGGATGAGCGACCGGACGCATCGGGAGAAGACCGGTGACCACGCCCGCGGACGTTGAACGGGCCCTCGTGCCCGCTCTCGTCGTCGGCATCGCCTGCTACGTGCTGCTCCGCTGGGCTGCGGTACCACTGCTGACGCACCTGGAGACCGGCATGGAGTACGCGATGAATGTCATGGTCGTCGGACTGCTGTTGCCCGAATACTGCTGGACCCGGGCGCAGCGCCGTGTCTCCGGCCACGCCGCCCCCTTCGCCTACACCTACGGAGACGCGGTGTGCGCTGTCGCAAGCGCCGGACACCGCTGTGTGGGCACCGTGCTGTCGGCGCTGCGCGAGGCAGTAGGCCAGCTCGGTCACCGCGGCGCCCTGTGGGGCGGCCTGCTGGTGGCCGGTGCCCTCCTGTGGTCCGGCTTGCCGTGATGTGAAGGCCGCAGGGGATGTCTCCAACCTGAATCGATGTCAGGAGAATCGAAGATGATGGGTGTCACGAGCACAACGTCCTCCTCTCACGGGCCTGCCCCAAGGCTCAATTCCAATCCCGCAGGTGTGCATGCCGCGGAACGCTTGCTGGCCGAGGTGCGAACCGAAATCGGTCGTGCCGACACCAAGGCATCGGTTCTCATTGGCGCGCTGGGTGTGTGTGCCGGAGTCGTCCTGAGCACGTACTGGAGCAGGATGCCGGCCACAGGCTTCAGTCGAACCCTGGGCACGGCCAGTGCTCTGAGCTGGTTTCTTGCACTGGGCTTTCTACTGTTCGCGACAGCCCCTCGCTACCGGGCGAGCCAGTGGCGGGCCGGCAGTCCCCTGACGTATTTCCTCGACATCCGTCGGGCCGCGGATTCCGGAGTACTCGCTGATGCTCTGCGCACCACCGAAGAGGAGCAGATGTCGGGCCTGGTGATCGCGCTCCGCAACACGAGCGACATCGTCGCGGCCAAACACCGGTGGATCAGGACAGGACTGGTCTGCTTCCTCCTCGGAACGATTGCCCTTGGGGGGAGCGTGCTGGCAGCAGCCTGAGCCGCGAACAATCCAATCGATGCAGGCCGTTTCGCCCACCGCCCCGCTCTCGTCATGTGCCGGAGGAGGCTGTCAGGCGGCCAGTGCGCAACGCTCGCACGTTGGTTGCGGTGTAGGCACGGATGCGCCCTCACCATCGGAAGTGCTACCTCGGTCTTCAGCGTTGGCCTCGGTGAAGGCGTCATCGATCGCCTTGCGGGTGCGGGTCTCGCTGGACGGCAGCAGGTGCGTGTACGTCCGCAGCGTGAAGCCCGGATCCGAGTGGCCGAGATATTCCGAGAGCGCCTTGATGCTCTCCCCCGCATCCAGGAGTACGGAGGCGTAGGCGTGCCGGAGGGCGTGCATGCCGTCCTCGGGGGCCGCCTGGAGGTAGCGCGCGCCGCGCTCGCGGGGAGGTATGACGCCGACGGCGGCAAGGGCGCGCTTCCAGGCGCCCATGTTGAACACGCTGCGGTTGTAGGCCCGCTTCTTCTCGTCGACGAAGAGAAGGCGGAAGGTCTTCGGCTCGCCATCCGGCTTGGCCCAGGGCAGGGTGACCTCGACCGGCGGGAACTCCTTCATGTGAGCCTTGAGGGCCGAGGCCAGCTGAGCCGACAGGGGCACTGACCGGATCCTGTTGCCCTTGGGCAGGGCGAAGACAGGCTTCGTGCCGACGAGCCGTACCTGGCGGTTGACGTGGATCCAACCGCCTTTGAAGTCAATGTCCTCGACGGCGAAGCCGAACACCTCGCCCTGCCGCAGACCGCAGCCGAAGGCGAGTCTGCCGCCGCCCTGGAAGCGCTTTGGAAGTGCGGCGATGACCGCACGGACGCGCTCCAGCGACCAAGGGATGATCTTCTTCTTGGTCGCGGTCGGCAGCTTGACCGACTTCGCCTTGCAGGGGTTCTTCGGCAGCAGCCCGTCCTCCACAGCCGTGCCGAGGATGCTGGAGAGGATGTCGAAGATGCCCTCGATCGTTGACACCTCAAGGCCAGCGTCCTGGAGGGTGCGGATCCAACCCTGGATGACCGAGGGCTGGTTGAGGGACCGCAGCTCGCGCCGGCCGAGGTGCTCGACGATGTGGTTGCGGACGGTCGCCTCGTAGCGGAGCGCGGTCGTCGGGCCGACGGAGTTCGCGTCGAGCCACTTCTGCGCGTAGGCGCTGAGCGTCTGCTTCGTCTCGGCCGGGACGACGTAGGAGCCGCGTCGGATCTCGACGTCGACCTCGGCGGCGCGGTTGTCCGCCTCGGCCTTCGTGTGGAAGTTCTCCTTGCGCTGATGGCCATCCAGGTCGCGGTATCGGACCTGCCAGCGCTTGCCGATGCCGTGATCGGCGGTCGGGACCATCCGCTTCGTACGGCTCTTGTGTTCGCCGCACTCGGCCTCGGCGGGCTTGGGGTGGGACTTGTGCCAGCGGTCGTACACGTCAGCCAAGAAGGGCCTCCTGGAGGCGGTCGAGGGGCTTTGGGGCGGTGCGGGACACCGAGGGCCCCATGGGCAGGAGGGCCGCGGGGGAGATGCCGAGTGCGGTGGCGATCGCGACGAGGTCGTCGATGTCGCAGCGGCGGCGGGCGCGCTCGGTGCGGCTGAGGGCCGTGTTGGTCATGGGGCGGCCCAGTGCGGTGCAGCGGGCGGCGAGTTGCTGCTGGGTCAGGCCGCGCGCGAGACGTAGGTGCTCGATGGCGCGGGCGGCGTGCAGGCCGGCGGGGCCTATTTCTACAGGTCGGTTTGGCATGACAGACAGATGTAGCTTGCAATTGGCTGCCGTGGCAATAGTTAGCTCAAGCATTCAAGAAAAGTGGCCGTGGCTGTCACTATTCCATTTTTTGAGAGTAAGCAGGGCTGCGGTGAAGGTGTCCCCGAACCTGATGCTGCAAGGTCGTCGGGTGTCCTGAGCAGCAAGCTTGCCCTCGCTGGAGCAGGGTGCGGAAATTCTGGGCCCCGCCGATAGCGATTTCGGCAACCGGGGATCCGCCCCTACTGTTTTGACATCACCGGCCACACCGAGAAGTTGTACGGAGTTTCAGAGCTAACACTGGACTTCTTCGCCGAAGGTGTGGCTGTGTTGTCCAGGCCCGAATGTCCCATACCGAAAAGGAGCCCTGTGCCGAGCCCTTCCGCCCGCCACACCCGCACCCCCACCACCGCCTCTGCCGCTGCAACCGGGCGCGGTCCGTTGGCCACCCCGGCCGACGTCGCCGCCTACCTCGGGGTGCCGGTGAAGACCCTCTACCAGTGGAAGTACCGGGGCATCGGCCCCAACGTCCACAAGGTCGGCCGCCACCTGCGCTACCGCTGGCCCGAGGTGGACGCCTGGCTGAACGCCCAGGCCACGTACGACCTCGCGGTCTAAAGCCCGCTCGGGACAGCGACGCGGCTGACGGCGAGCCACCGCCGCCAGCCGCGAGAGTCCCTGCCTCATCGCCCTTGCCCGAACGATCGATCCGGTGCGGCCGGGCCTTGCCCGTCCGGCCCACCAGAGAGGAACGCCTGTGGACGAACCTACGTCCTTCCCCGCCTCCACCTCATCCTCGACGCCCGACGTGCCGCCGGTCGTCGGCGTCCTCGGCCAGCCGGCCATCCTCGCCGCACCTCCCCCGGACGGGAACCGCGACGACGCGCATGCGGCCGAGCTGCTGCCCGAGGGCGCGCAGATCCTGGCCGACCTGCGGGCGCAGATCAAGCGGTACGTGGTGATGCCGAGCGAGGAGGCCCTGACTGCGGTCACGCTGTGGATCGCGGCGACGCACCTGCAGCGCGCGTGGCAGCACGCGCCGCGGCTGGCGATCGTGGCTCCGGAGAAGCGGTGCGGCAAGTCACGGCTGCTGGACGTGATCACCGAGACCGTGCGCAACGCCCTGATCACGGTCAACGCCAGCCCCGCCGCGATCTTCCGCTCGATCGACGACGAGGACCCGCCCACGCTCCTGGTCGACGAGGCCGACACCCTCTTCGGCACCGTCAAGGCGGCGGAGAAGAACGAGGAGGTGCGCGGCCTGATCAACGCCGGGCATCAGCGCAACCGGCCCACGCTGCGGGTGACCGGGCCCGAGCACAAGCCCACTGCGTTCCCCACGTTCGCCATGGCGGCGCTCGCCGGGATCGGTGACCTGCCCGACACGGTGATGGACCGGTCGGCGGTCATCCGGATGCGGCGCCGTGCGGCAGGCGAGAAGGTCGCGGCCTTCCGCACCACCCGGGATACCCCAGCCCTGCACGCGATCCGCGACCGGCTCTCCGCCTGGCTCCAGCCGCTGTACCAGCGGGCACTGGGGATGGAGCCGCCCATGCCGGTCGAGGACCGCGCGGCCGACACCTGGGAACCCCTGGTGGTCATCGCCGACCTCGCCGGGGGCGAATGGCCCGCTCTCGCCCGCACCGCCTGCCGCGTCATGACCGACTACGAGGCCGGGCAGGACGAGGAAGGCGGCCTACGCACCCGCCTCCTGGTCGGTATCCGCCGCGCCTTCGCCGCCGAGAACGACCCGGCCGTGCTGGGCACCAGGCGCCTGCTGGAGCACCTCAACGCGGACAAGGAAGCCCCGTGGGCGGAGTACGGCGCCAACGGCCTGACCCCGCGCGGCCTGCAGCTGCTGCTGCAGCCCTACGGCATCAGCTCGGCCAACCGCCGCTTCCCCGACGGCACCCAGGCCAAGGGCTTCGCCCGCAACCAATTCCTCGACACCTGGGCCCGCTACTGCCCCCAACCGGCACCGGCGGCCGAGCCCCCTCCCGGCACCGCAGCCTGACCCGACGTGTCTCGTCGCACTCGTCCCCGCCCAGGTCAGCGCGGGGACGAGTGAACGGCCCGCAACGAGTCGTCTCGACATCACCAGCTCACTCGTACCTGCTCTGACCAGGCACGCGACGAGTGGTACGAGACATCACACCTCACGGCGGCCTGGCCTTGCCCTTCCCCGCGCCGTGGCCGCCGCCCTCAAGCCCACCTGGAGTACCCCGCTTGCTTGACCGCATCACCGCCATACGTGGCACCGACGCAATCCGTTTCGGCATCGCCCTGCTCGCCGTGTTCGCCTTCGCTCTCTCCTACGACGCCCTGCGGCAGATGGCCGTCGCCATCCACATCCGCTGGCTGCTCACCTTCGCCTTCCCCCTCGTGATCGACGGGTTCATCGCCATCGGCGTCGGCGCCCTCGTGATGCTGCGCGCCGCCTCGGCATGGTCCCGTGCCTACGTATGGACACTCGTCGGCGCCGCAACCGTGACGAGTATCTGGGCCAACGCCCTGCATGCCGTCCGCCTCAACCAGCAGACCCGCCAAGGTGACAGCCTCCGCCTGGACGACTTCACCGTCGGCGCCCTGTCCGCCATCGCCCCACTCGCCCTGGCCGGCGCGGTCCACCTCTACCTCGTCGTCCACCGCCACCCAGCTGCTCACGGTCCCGCCGATGTGGCGCGGGAGGCTGCCGACGTGGCTCCGGACACCACCGAAGTGGCTGAGGACCCGCAATCCTCCGCTGAACCGCAGGATCACGAGCCCCGCGAAATCTCTCCCGAACGCCTTGCCCTCGCGCGCACCGCACGACTGGGACGCAAGGGCCGCGCCTCGCGCCGCCACATCGAAGCCACCTTCCGCAGCAGGGACTTGACCATCGGAAGGACGGAGGCAGACAGGCTCAAGGACATCCTCCAGGCCGAACTCGACGAAGCCGCCTCCCCGCAGCACAGGGAACTCGACGAGGCCCCTGCCAGCGCCGCCTGACCTAGGCGTTCGCACCAATCGCCCCGCCGCCCTCCCGGGCTCACCCCGTGTCCCCGTGCAGCCCAGCACGGGGACACGGGGGCCGCGCACAGCGAAGCACCCGACACCCAAGCAACCCCCGGAGAACCCCCATGCACAACCCGCACCACGAACTGCCCACCCCCCAGCCGGAGATGACCACCGACCTCAACCGCGCAGCAAGTTGTCGGGTAAGGAGTCCTTACCCGGCCTCCGCCCCTGGGGTGGCGGAGGCACCCGGCGCCGAGGGGGCACCGGGATCGGCCGGCCCGGGGGAGCCGACCGAGACGGGAGCCACCAGACCGTCGCCGCACGCCGCGCAGACGCCGACGCCGCAGCGCCGCCTGCGTCAGCCGCGCCTACGTGAGCGCCGCGTCCATCCGCGTTACAGCGACAGCGAGTTCACCGACCTCGCCCACGCCGCCGCGCTCAGCCGTATGCAGATCGGCGGCTACGTTGCCGAGGCGTCGCTCGCCGCCGCCCGCGCCGAGGACCCCACCGCCGCGATCGCCGACTACCGCGCCATGGTCAAGGCACTGATGGCCGCCAACCGCCAGCTCGGCGGCCTCGGCAACAACCTCAACCAGCTCACCTGGCACCTCAACAAGGACGGCGCCTGGCCCGAACCCGACGTCGTCCACCGCCTTCTGGCCCGCGTCGAAGCATCGATCGCCGACGTGGACACCGCCGTCGCCCAGGTCACCGAGGGACGGCAGGGCCGGTGATACCGAAGATCATCACCGGCAAGGGCAGCACCCGCCGTCTGATCGCCTACCTCTTCGGCAAGGGCGACGCCAACGAGCACGTCGACCCGCACCTGGTCGCGTCCTGGAACGACTTCGCCCCCGACCCCGGCCGCAGCCCGCACCGCGACCCCAAGGAGGTGGAGAAACAGCTCTACACGCAGCTCGACCAGCCGGTGGCGATGCTCGGCCGCCGGGCTCCCCAGACCACGGTCTGGCACTGCCCGGTCCGCGCCGCCCCCGAGGACCCCATCCTGTCCGACACCCACTGGGCCGAGATCGCCCGCCGGATCGTGGCTGCCGCCGGCATCGCCCCCGCCGGAGACACCGAAGCCTGCCGCTGGGTGGCCGTACGGCACGCCCACGACCACATCCACATCGCCGCCACCCTCGTCCGCCAAGACGGCCGCCGCCCCAAACGGGACTACGACATCCGGGCCGTCCAACGCGAGGCCCGCCAGATCGAAGTCGACTACGGGCTGAGGCGGTTGAAGCCCGGCGACGGCACCGCCGCCAAACGCCCCACCAGCAAGGAACACTTCAAGGCCAAACGCCAGGGCCAGGACGCCACCGCCCGCGAGATCTTGCGCATGCGGGTGCGCCGCGCGGTCGCCGCCGCGGCCGACGAGGCCGAGTTCTTCTCGCTGCTGGAGGCGACCGGCGTGGACGTACGCCTCAAGCTCGCTCCCTCCGGCGACGCGCTCGGCTGCAACTTCGCCCTGCCCGGCAACGTGAACGAGGAAGGCGACCCGGTGTGGTTCGCGGGCTCCACCCTCGCCCCTGACCTTTCTTTGCCCAAGATCCGCGAACGCCTCGCCACCACCAGCCCCGAGCCGGCCACCATCCAGCCAGGCAACCCCTGGCACCAGGCCACCGCCGCCACCGAACGCATCCCCCACCACCTCACGAAAAGCGACGAGCAGACCGCCCAAGGCCAACTCGTCGCGCTCGGCGCGGCGCTGGACCTGCTGCCCGTCATGGCACCGATTGCGGCGCGGGCCGACCTCGAACAAGCCGCCGCTGCCTTCGAGCGCGCCACCCGCTCCCGCATCGCCGCCGACCTCGACAGCACCCGCGCCCTGCGCCGCAGCATCCAGACCATCTGGCGCGAGAGGCCACAGGACAGTGACAGCACCGGGCTCACCATGCTCCTGGACGCCGCACTCACCGCGGTCGCCTTCGCGCTGCACTGGCACCGCGCCCGCCAGCACGCCCAGCAGGAGGCGGCAGCCGAACAGGCCCTCCTCCACCTGCAGGCCGGGTACGCGCAGACCGCCGAGCCCGTCCTGGTCGGCCTCGCCAGCCGGGCACCCGGCCCACAGACCAAGCGCCGCTTCGCCCACCACCTTCAGGACGTGGTTCCGGAGCACGCCGAGCGCATCCTCAACGACCCCGCTTGGGACGCACTCGCCACCGTGCTCGCCGAGGCAGAGGCAGCAGGACACAACGCAGCCACCGTCCTCGGCCAAGCGCTGCACCAACGCACCCTGGACGACGCCCGCAGTCCCGCCCGCGCGCTGACCTGGCGCATCCGCCGCCTCGGCGAGCGCCACGTTCCCGGTCCATGGGCCCAGGCAGCCAGGGCCCACAGCGCCATGCAACAGCCCAGCGTGCCGGTCCACCCCGCGGCAGCCATTGGCCAGCCACCACAGGGGTCACCGACACGGCGGCGCTGATCAGGCGGGGGCGGACAGCTTGGGCGCGAGGAGTTCCAGGGCTTCCTCCCAGCGGTAGCGGTCGGCCCCGCCGCCGGCCTTTGGCCGGTGCGGCTCGTACGAGCCGATCATGACGCCCATCTCGCGTAGCCGTTCCAGGCTCTGGCGGTACGCGGGGTGGGCCGCCTGGGCCGAGTTCAGGTATGGCAGCACAGCGACCGGGATGTCCATGGCGGGTGCTTCGCACAGGACGCCCAGGGCGAGATTGTCGGAGATCCCGGCGGCCCACTTGTTGATGGTGTTGAAGCTGGCCGGGGCGACCGCGATCGCGTCCGCGGGCCGGGTCGGGCGCGGTTCGCCCGGTGATCGCCAGGCCGAGCGGATGGGGCGGCCGGTCTGCGCCTCGACCGCCTCCACGTCGAGGAAGCCGAGCCCTTGCGGGGTGGCAATGACGCCGACGTCCCAGTGCCGTTCGTGTGCTGCGGTGATCAGCTTGCCGACGTCACCGGCGATGCCGCACGCGCAGACGACGACGTACAGGAAGGGCTTCTTGGCCGGTTCCTTGGTGGTGGGCTCGGTCACGCGTGGGCTCCAGGATGGTGGGCTTTTCGTTGGGCAGCCAGCTGATTGGCCAGCGCAGCGGGCCCGATCTTGCTCAGAGCCCACAGGCTGCTGGATCGACGTGCCCACCGCCAGAGCGGGTTGTCCACAGGGGTGTGGAAGGGCAGCACGGGAATGCCGTGGGCGTCGAAAGGAGAACCGTCGAGGTAACGCAGACCACCGGTGCCGCACAGATAGTGGGTGCTGCCGGTGGCTGCCGCCAGGTCGGCGAGGCGCTCGGAGCGGCCTTGCCGGGTTGGGATCTCGCTGCTGTCCCGTACCTTCCCAGACCAACCGAGAGCGCTGAGCAGGGCGATCGTCGATGTCCTCGCCAGGTCGGCCACACGGTCCGACTCGTCGAGTGCGTCCAGCACCTCGGACACAGCGCCCCAGTAGGGGCTGCGGCCGTAGTGCTGGCGGACGAGGAGCTGGACCGTCCGGCGCGAGCGACGCGGATCAACGAGCCGTGCCTGGCTGATCAACGTCGGGCGCCCGTGAGGAAGGTGCGTCGGGAGCGTGAGCCACTGCTGTCGGGATGGATCGTCCAGGGCGGCGAGACGGGCGCGGTGCTGGTAGTCGCGCCGGGCGAACTGCACGTCGTCCAGGACGATCCAGAGGTCGGCGGAGAACAGCTTCGCCAGCGTGGACAGCCGGGGAAACAGGTTCGGTTGGTGGATCGCGCACAGCCCGTCCGACGCATCGGCGCGGGGCGGCTCAGGTGCTGATGAGGCGGCTGTCGAAGCCGGCGCCCAGGAGGCGCTCGTAAGCGTCATACACATCCCCCGGTACGTCCTGCTCGACGGCAAAGCCGAGCTTCGGGTACTCGATCACCCGTTGCAGGTCACCGACGAGCATGTCGACGACGAGCTTCTCGTCGCCGATGGACTTGATGTAGTCGTCCAACTCCAGCGGCTCGGAGGCGCACACGACCTCAGCCTCGGGCCACAGCTTGCGGCAGGTCGCATACGAGCGGCGCTCCATGTAGGGCTTGGAGATCAGCAGCAGCGACTGCTTCCACCCGGGCCTCGGCCAGCAGCTCACGGGAGAAGGTGATGTTCTGGCCGGTGTTTGCGGCCTTCGACTCCACGATGATCGCCTCGTCCGGCACCCCCAGGCTCAGCGCGTGCTCGCGGTAGTGGACGGCCTCGCCGCGCGGGAAGCGAGCGCGGGTGGTGGGGCTGTTGCCGCCGCTGAAGACCACGACCGGGAAAAGGCCAGCGCGATAAAGGTCGACCGCAGTGGTCGCGACCCCGAGGTCGTGGCTACCCAGGCCGATCGCCGCCGAGCAGGGCCGCTGCTCGTGGCGCATCTGGTGGTAGTTCCAGATCAGCGTCGCGTCGTGGAACTGCTCGTCGGTGATCTGGCGCTGCTCGTGCTCCGGCACTGGCACTCCCTGGCTCATCCTTGCTGGCCCTTTCGGATGCCCTCAATACTGCGCAGCTGGTGGCTCAGCCCGTACTGCCGGGCCACCTGTGCCGCCTGATCGAGGACGGACAGCCCATCATTCCGGGTCGCCGCATCCGACAGAAGGATGTGCCCGTACGCGGTGTCCAGCCTCACCCGCTGCATCGGGGAGTCGACCGTGCCGGTGGTGCGCGCGATGTCGATGTAGTGCAGGGCCTGCTTCAGGTCGCCGGCACCGCGATGGGCCAGCGCCAGCTTCTGGTGGGCGACCGACCAGTCCTCCGGCTCGCCCAAGTCCTCAAAGGCACGAGTGGCGGCCGTCATCGCGTTGGTCGCGTACTCGTTGTCACCCTCCTTGCTCAGCGCCGTACCCACCCAAAGCCGAGCCCTGGCCCGGTCGCGCGGGCTCAAGCGCTCATCCGCAGCGAGGAGTTCGTACTGGCGGGCCGAGACCTCCAGCTGACCGGACATCTCCTGGACAACGGCGAGTGAGAGCTCGATCTGGGCCACCCGGCGCGGGATGTCGAGCTCGGAGAACATGCCGCAGGCGGTCAGGTACGAGTGCCGGGCGGAGAGCGGACCGAGGATCGCGCCCTGGTCACGCTGAAGGTCGCCGAGAAGGACGAGGGAACGGCCGTAGAGGTAGAGGCCCTTGTCGTCCAGGCGATGCGGGTCGTGGCTGCCCAGCCAACGGTTCAACAGCGTGGCGGCGAAGGGGAAGTTCTGGCGGCTGACGCAGACGACAGCGCGCTCGATGTCCTCGGTCCAGGTCTCATAGTCCGCCGGCCGCGCGCTCTTCCGCTCGGGGAACAACAGCGCCTCGAACCTGGAATGGGAGGCTGAGTCCGCACGGGCGAGGGCGGTGTCGAGGATGGCCTGTGTGTCCGGTCGGGGCTGGGTTTCGGTGCCGAGGCTCTCCCACTTGGCCACCGTGCGCAGCGCGACACCGAGGTGCTCGGCAAAAGCGCGCGTGCTCATACGCAGCGCGGCGCGCAAGGCGCTCGCCTCCCGACCCGTCCATTGCTGCACACTGACCACGGATGACCTCCCTCCGTCACGTATGGAAGCACTCTCGGTGACGACGTGGGGCGGGAAGTGCAACGGAAGTACAACAGCAGGTCATTTCAAGGCCGTTCGCAGCAATCGAAGCTGTGGGCATGGACGACGAACTCATCACCGAACGCCGCTCCGTAGCCTTTCCCCAGGTCTTCGGCTACCTGCGCCACGTGACCGGCGGCCTGGCCCGCCACGCGGCGCTCGTCGGCTGCCTCACCGAGTACTGCCGACAGCATGAGCTGACCTTGTGCGGCGTATTCACCGACCGCGACACAGCGGTGGCCGTCCGTTCCCCCGCCTTCGTCGGCCTCCTGGACGCGCTCGAACTGCCCGATACCTATGGCGCCGTGGTTCCCGCCCTCAGCCACCTCGGCCCGAAGCGCGTTTCCGGCGAACGGAAGCGGCAGATAACGGCGTCGAGCGCCCGCCTGATCATGGTCCGCTCCACCACCAGAACGACGACGGCCTCCGCCCCCTCCCTCGGAGCAAGTGCCGGCCTCCAGCGCCTGGGAGATACCTGATGTCCGTCCGCGACGCGCTGCGCAGCGCCCCGATGGTCAAAGATGTGCCCGGGCTGCGCCTGCTCCGAGTGGGCGACGACTGGGACCTCGTACGAACCCCCGCAGAGATGGGTTTTCTGGCCCTTGCCCACCTGCGAGCAACTGGAGCGGTGATCGGCCCCGTGCTGCACGACGGGCCCTACGAACGTCTCTACTACGCCATCAAGCCCGGCACCGCCGGCATCTGGGGAGACCTGCCAGTGCGGCACCTCTCCATCACCTCATGGCTCGTCGCGCCCGGCCCGGAGTTGATCGACGACTGGTTCGGCGGCTGGTGCGAACTCCCCGGCGACGACACCCTCACCGACGCCGACACCCTCCACGCCGCACTCCAGCACTCGTATATCGGTGCCTCTCTGGAAGAGGTGAGCCGGTGAGCACTCACGCAGTCGTTTGGGAGGGCATCACCCGAACGTGGCTGGCGTGGTGGAAGCCGTGATGGGCCGCGCAGTCGACCGGCTGGCCCGCTACACAGGCCCGCTGCTGATCGTGCTGATCTCCGCCTCGTGCGGCTTCGTGATCGGCGTCGCGGTCTCCACCGCCCAGGCCGGCCCCTGAGTTCCCGTCCCTGCCGGACGTAGCCGATCGGAAGGCTCCCCACCCCCGAGAAGCCCCGGCAGGGGCGGGCCGCAAACCCCCGCCCCGGGCTGATCAACCGCCCGCGCCCTTGGACAGGTCGAGCGCCGTCCGGGGCGGGCTCGCAAGGCCACTTCAACCCAACCACAGGAGGAACAATGCAGAACAACACGGTCACTGCCCCGACGACCGGACCGGCACAGGCTGGACTGGTCAAGGCACGCCGCCGGATCCAGGCCGCCCGCGAGCGCGGCGTCACTCCGTCCGACGGCGGCAGCACCGGCCGCACCGACGGCAACGACTGATCCGGGAGGAAACACGTTGTCGCCGCTGAATCTGGCGGCTCACCTGGGCCAGGACGAGTTCCTGGCCCAGGTGCTCCACCGCCGCTACCGCCACGTCCCCGCAGCCATCCAGGACCCGGACAAGCTGATCACCTGGGACGACGTCAACACCATCCTGGCCACCCACCGCCTGGAGCCACCTCGTTTCCGCCTGTCCGCGGACGGCGAGATGCTGTCGGCCCACCGCTACACCGCGCCGGTCACCACCCGCCGGCACACCGTCTGGCAGCGCCTGCACCCCGCGGAGCTGCACGCCCGACTCGCCGAGGGCGCCTCCCTGGTCATCGATGCCGTCGACGAACTGCACCCGCCCGTCGCCCGCGCGGCCATGGAGCTGGAAAGGTGGCTGCGCACGGGAGTGCAGGCCAACCTGTACGCCTCGTGGACCGCACGCGAGGGCTTCGGCGTGCACTGGGACGACCACGACGTCGTCGTCACCCAGATCGATGGCGCCAAACGCTGGAAGCTCTACGGCCCGACCCGTAGCGCCCCCATGTACAAGGACACCGACGAGCCCGAACCTCCACCGGAGAAGCCAGTAGCAGAACTCGTGCTTCGGCCTGGGGACATGCTGTATCTGCCGCGCGGCTGGTGGCACTCGGTGGCCGCTTCCGAGGGCGAACACTCACTCCACCTCACCTTCGGCGTCCAGACCACCACCGGTGCCCAACTCCTGTCCTGGCTCGCTGACGACCTGCGCCGACACGACGTCCTCCGCGAAGACCTGCCCGTTCACGCGACCCCCGCCGCGCAGGTGATCTATCTGGAGCGGCTGCGCGACGAGGTCACCACCGCCCTGGAAGACCCAGAGCTCATGGGCCGGTATGCGGCGATGCGCGACGGAACCGACCTCACCCGCCTGCGGCCGAGTCTCCCCCACCTCACCAGCCTCCCCGCAGTCCCGAATATCCGCGTCAGGCTCACGACCGCCCGGGCACTCTTGGCGCCCAACGAGGACGGGGTGGTCTTCCGGGCCTGCGACAACGAGTGGGAGATGGCAAAGGAAGCCATGCCGCTGCTCCAACGGCTGATGTCAGCAGCACCTACCGCCGTCTCCCTCGACGAACTGGCCGACGCAGCCGGAATCTCGGTCGCGGATGTGGCAGTCGTCGTCTCCGAACTCCTGGTCGGCCAAGCGATCACAGTGGAGAGGACCGAGCCATGACGAAGGCAGCCCTGGGCCTGGGCACCTACCGCATTCGACCCTCCGCGCTGAGCGACGCCGTGGCCCGCGTAGCCGCGGATCCAGCGACAGCATGGATCGACACCGCGCCCAACTACCTCGACGGGCAAGCCCAGCCGTTGCTCGCTCCGTTCCTCGATCAGCACCCGATCCCGGTGTCCACGAAGATCGGCTTCCTCACCACTGAGACCGCGGAGAACGCCGTCGCCGACGGAGCCATCACGTCTCGTGAAGCGGAACGCAGACATTGCCTGAGCCTGCCGTACGTTCGCTGGCAGTGCGCCCGCAACCGAACCGAACTCGGCCGTGACCGTCTCGACCTCGTCTTCGCGCACAACCCCGAACGCACGGACGGCGACCCGCACGATGCCCTGCGCCATGCCTTCACCGCCCTCGAAGCAGAAGCGGCAGCCGGCGCCCTGAGGGCGTACGGCCTCGCCACCTGGGATGGTTTCGACACCGGTGCTCTGAGCGTCCCCGCCCTGCACCAGCTGGCCACCGAGGTGGCCGGCACCAAGCAGCACCACCTGCGAGCCGTCCAGCTACCCGTATCCCTCGTTACCGCCACCGCCTTCGTACAAGCCCTGGACGGCGAAGGCCCCATTGCGCAGGCCGCCGAACTCGGATGGCAGGTGTATGCCTCGGCGCCCCTATTCGGCGGCGAACTGCCTCAGCTGGCTACACGCGAACTCACCGCGTTGCTGGACTCGGACCTCACCACCGTCCAGGCATGCCTGCTGGCGGCAGCATCCTGTCCCGGAGTAACACGAATTCTGCTCTCTGCCTCCACTCCGGCACACTGGGCCGAAGCCCAGGCCGCTCTACAGAAGCCGGCTGTCCCAGTCCCTGCGCTACGAAAGGTGCTGGATGTACTCGCCGCCGACTGACCCCACGGACCAGCAGCGCATGCGCCGGGCCTTCGCGTGGTCAGCGGAGACGCTGGGCGCCACGATCGCTGGCCCCGAGGTGTGGGGCTGGCACGGCCGCACACTCAGCAGCCACGTCGAGCACCCGGACCGAGGAGCCTGCTGGCTGAGGCTACTCTCCGCACCGCATGACAAAGCAACGGGCAAGATCTGGGAGGGCAACCGCCAGGCCGCCGCGCTGTTCGACGGACTCATCCACAAGCCACTGCTCTACGACACCGAGAAGTCAGGCGACGACGGCTACGCGTACCAGGCCGAGCTGCACCAATACATTGCCGACCCCATCGCCTCCCCCAGCCCCGTCCTACGCACAGACCTGGACCCTCCGACCAAGTGGTGGGATTCCCTACGCACCGACCTGGAGCACGTGAACACCGTTTCCACGGACCGCCTCGCCGTGCGACAGGAGTGGGTGGACCGCACCGTCCCGCGCTTCCTCCACATGCCCGGCCCTCGGATCACGGACTGGGCGACGGCCCACGGAGACCTGCACACCGCCAACCTCACGAGCACCACCCCCTACCTTCTCGACTGGGAAGGCTTCGGCCAGGCGCCCGTCGGCTACGACGCCGCCATGCTGCTGGCGTACTCCCTGCTCGCACCGGCCTTCGCCAACCGCGTCCGCGACGCGTTCCCCGTACTCAAAACGGAGCCCGGACGCGTCGCACAGATCATCGTCATCACCGAGCTACTGCAGTCGGCTTCGCGTGGAGATCATCCCGAACTCGTCCCAGCACTCTGTGCCCTCGCAGCAGAGCTTGCTTGAACGGGCCGCTGCGCGGCGACCGCCCGGGATTGGCACCGTCCGCCTCCAGCCGGTGCCAAGGAGCTGTCCGCCCACCCTCGCGGCATTGCGAGGCGAGTTCGGCGTATGCCCGGATCCCCGCTGACAAATGCCCCTAGGCGTTTGCCAGTTGCAGAATCATGGGCAGTGTGTATGGGTGCGATCACCGTGCGTGCGCACCGCCATGGGGGTGGACGTTGCTACGAAGGGACACCGGAGCAGGAAACAGAGCCACTAGGTCGGTCGCCGACCTCGTCGCCCGCTTCGGGCAGGAGGTCAGAGCCAAGCTTCAGGGCCCCGCGGGGGCGAGCAGCGGGAAGGAGGAGAGCCTCACCGCACCGGTGGAGCAGCTGCTGCGAGGCATGGCCGGGCGACAGCACATGAAGCTGATCGCTCACGGCCAGAACAGCATCAAGAGACTTGGCGTGCGGCCTGACTTCGCCATCAGCGCTGGCGGAAGGACCATCGGACACGTCGAGTTGAAGCGTCCAGGCAAAGGCGTCGACCCACAGACTTGGTCCGCGAAGAGCCATGACCGGGAACAGTGGGAGAAGCTCAAGGCTCTCCCTAATGTTCTGTATTCCGATGGTTACGACTGGGCTGTGTACCGATTCGGCGTGCAAATAGGCCCCATCGGACACCTGGCGGGAGACCTGCTCAGCGGCAATCAACAACTCACGCCAGCAGACGACGGATTCGAGCGGGCCATCGCCCTCTTCCTCGCTCCAGCGCCCTTGGCCGTCGACAGCATCAGTGAACTGGTCAAGCGCATCGCTAGAATCTGTGCCCTTCTACGGGACGAGGTCACGGAACGTCTCACCCGTGAGGAACGCGGAGAGGCCGACGCTGCGTTCTCCATTCTCGCGGGCAACTGGAAAGACCTCCTCTTCCCAGACGCCCTGCCAGCCGAGTTCGCCGACCATTACAGCCAGACGCTCACCTTCGCGATCTTGCTGGCCCGCCTCGAGGGTATCGACATGGAGAGGCTCTCCTTACCCGACGTCGCAGGAAGGTTGGGAAAACGTCATTCTCTGATGGGCAAAGCCCTCTCGGTGCTGACCGACGAAGCTCTTGACGATCTTCGCGGAGTCATCGACACGCTGATCGACGTCATCTCCGCTGTCGACCCGGAAATGTTCAAGGACAACAGTGGGGACGCCTACCTCCACTTCTACGAGGGGTTCCTGAGCACCTACGACCCGGAACTGCGACGACGCACAGGTACGTACTACACGCCCAGCGAGGCTGTCCGTTTCATGGTCCGGTTCACCGATGAGGTGCTGCGTGACCGACTCAGTCAGGAGGACGGGTACGGCAGTGAGGACGTCACCGTGGTCGATCCCGCTATGGGCACCGGAACCTTCCTCATCAACATCGTCGACCACGTTGCCAAGGATCTGGCGCTGAAGCATCGTGACGCCCTCAAGAGCGGACTCCTCCGGGAACTCGCGGGGCGTCTCGTCGGTCTAGAGAAGCAGACTGGCCCCTACGCAGTGGCTGAACTCCGTGTGCACCACGCCTTCAAGGCCCATCGGACCGACATCACCGGTTACGCGCCAAGGCTCCTGGTGGCCGACACGTTGGACGACCCGGCTGTCGAGCACCATCTGGGGCTGATGTACGAGGCAATCGCCCGACACCGCCGACTGGCCAACAAGGTCAAGGCCGAGGAGAAAGTGATGGTGGTCATCGGCAACCCTCCCTACCTACGCGGTGCCAAACAGTCTGGGGTCGGGCGCTGGGTCACCGAGGGGAATCCGAACGACCGGGGGGCAATCCTGGCGCGCTTCCATCCCGAGGACAACGGGCGTATCGGATATGCTCTCGACAATCTCTACGTGTACTTCTGGGCGTGGTCGACTTGGAAAGTCTTCGACCAGGTGACGGCCTTGGGCGCACCGGAAGCACCAAGCGGGATCGTCGCCCTCATCACCAACTCCGGATTCCTGGACAGTGCGGGCGCCGCCGGCATGCGGCGCTATCTGCGCGAGGCAGCCGACGAAGGCTGGATCATCGGGCTCTCTCCCGAAGGCTCCTACTCCGACCCTCGCACACGTGTCTTCCAGGACGTGAAGCGCGAAGTCTGCATCGCAGTCTTCGTCCGCCGAGGGTCCCCGGACCCGGATCGGCCTGCGCGCGTGTGGCGACTCGACGTACCAGCCGGAACCCGAGAAGAAAAGTTTGGCTGGCTCGACGGACTCAGCATCAACGGACACCAGGCCGAGGACGGAACACCATGGCGACCCTGTTCCTCAGGGTGGACCACCCCCTTTCAGGCCGTAGCCGCCCCTGAGTGGACAGCGATGCCCACCGTGGATTCCCTGTTGCCCTGGACAAGTTCCGGCAACAAAAACAATCGCAGTTGGCCGGTCTCGCCCAGCAAGACCGTTCTGCAAGAACGCTGGCGGACACTCGTCCAGGCTCCGAAATCAGCCAAAGGGGCGTTGCTGAAGAGCACTCGGGACCGCCGCCCTGACAAGCCTGAACAGCCGCTTCCGGGACACGAACGACGGGGCCCTCTCGCCGACGAGACGGAGCGCTCACCGGTCCTCACCGAGTACGGCAGGATGACATTCGACCGGCAATGGATCATTGCAGACCGGCGCGTGATCGACTTTCCGCGACCCGCCTTGTGGTTCGCTCACAGCGACCGCCAGATCTATCTGTCCGAACTACACTCGGAGTCGGGGCGGGCGGGGCCGGCTGTGGGATTTACAGCTCTCATCCCCGACATGCATCACTTCAAAGGCACAGAAGGCGGCCGAGTCGCGCCGCTCTATCGACACGCGGAACTTGCAGAGGCGAATGTGACGCCCGGGCTACTGAAGGCGCTGTCGCAAATTCTGGGTGCGACGGTTACAGCAGAGGATCTGTTCGCATACATCGCGGGAATAGCCGGCCACAGCGGCTACACCCTCCATTTCGCGGACCACCTGACGACCCGTGGCTCACGCATCCCCCTGACCCGGGACCCCGACCTGTGGTCGCAGGTGGCTGAGGCAGGCCGACGCACGATATGGATACACACATACGGCCAGCGTTTCGCGTCGGCACAGCACGGCCGCCCATCCGGTCAGACCCCGAGACTTCCCGAAGCGGAACAGCCCATCTGCACCATCCCTATTGGTGAGGACGGCAGCGGGATGCCCGACAGCATCGCCTACGACGCGAAGACCCGCACCCTCACTGTTGGAACTGGCTCCATCGGACCTGTGGCGGCGGAGGTTTGGGACTACCGAATCGGCGGCGTACAGGTAATCCGTAAGTGGTTCGGATTCCGCAAGCGCAAACCCGATGTCGAGTGGCAGAGCCCGTTGAACGACATCCTGCCCCCAGCATGGCCTACGCGATGGACCATTGATCTGCTGGATCTCGTCAACGCTCTCGCCCTTCTCATAGCGCTCGAACCCGAACAAGCCAGGCTCCTGGACGCCGTGACCGCGGGCCCGCTCATCACCGCTCACGACCTCCAGGAGCAGGGCGTCCTACCGGTCCCGCCCTACGCGGCCAAGGAACCGAAGGCACCGCGAGCGTCTCGGCGCGACCCGGGAACCGGCCAGGGAAGCTTCGATTTCACGAGGTGAGCCGGGTCAACAGAGGCATCGCGGCGCACCTCTGTCCAGAATCACAGGGTGAATACGGCGAAAGGGTAAGTTGCGACTCAGATATGTCACGGGGCATGCAACCGGCAAGCACCGTGCGCTTGTGTACGAGACATGAAGCGGAATCTCATTGGCCCCACAGACGCCTCCAACCCCAACATGAACGAGCGCATCGCCAAGTTGTGGCGCAAGCAGCGGGTACGGAAGCGCTTGATCCGCGCGCTAGGGGTAATTGGGTCTCTGATTCTGCTGATCGGAATCCCGTGGCTCGTATGGCGCGGACCGTACGCACTCGACCGCGAGTACCTGGACCGGGAGGAGCTGGCGAAGGGGTCAGCGGCACTCGTGAGCGGCCTGCGTACCGCTCTGGTCGCCATGCTTGCCGCGATCGGTGCCGGCGTGGCCCTGGTATACACCGCCCGCACCTACCGCCTCACACGTCGCGGTCAGATCACCGATCGATTCAACAAGGCCCTGGAACGCCTCGGCTCCGAGCACGAATATGTACGCATAGGTGGCGTCCTCAACCTGGAACAGATCGTTCAGGATGCCCCGGAACAAGCAGCCCCGGACGCCGCCCGGGTCCTCGTGCATTTCATCCGCAACCGGGCGCCAAAGGCACAACGCTCTCGCCGAAAGCGGCTGGCACGCATGCGCGGTGGGGACAACATCTCACTGCCAGTCGAACCTGCAGCCGACGTACAGGCTGCCCTCACAGCCCTCACCAGCGATCTGATGCGCCTTCACGCCGATCCGCGTGTGGTCGTCCTCGACCTCCACGGACTGCACCTGGCGGGAGCCATGTTGCCCAGCGTCGACCTCACCGATACGCACCTGGAGGGCGTCGACCTTTCCGGCGCGGACCTGAACGGCGCGACGCTGGCGATGGCCAACCTGAACACAGCTCGGCTCACCTCTGCCAACCTGATTGATGTAGATCTGACCCACACAGAGTTGGAACAAGCCGATCTTCGAGGAGCGGATCTCCGACTCGCGAAATGGGACAACACTCGCCTGCTCGGGGCCAATCTTTCAGAAGCCAGCGGCCTACCTGCGAACCTTCATGAGCTCGCGCATATTGATGGCCGGACTGCACTCCCTGCGTACCTGCAGTCCCAGGATGAAGGCCAGCGCAGGAGGCTTCGGCGCCTCCGCCGGGTCAGCTCAGCCACTCCGCCTCCCGAGCCGAGCCCACCAGTGAGCGACCCAGGGCACATCCAGGGCACATGAGCCCGGGAAACGGCGTTGACCCGTGAGAACTACCGAGAGGAGTTTTCCCAGGTCAACGCACATCTCCCGGCGAAACCGCAGGTCAGCGCCCTCCCGTCACCAATCGCTGCACGAGTGGCAGGACTTCAGCCATCGGTTGCATGAGGCGGGGCATCAGCCGTATTGCCTTGTGTGGCCGTGAGATGGGGTTTCTTGCGGATCGGGCGGGGTCTTCGGGCCTCGCCCTTTTGGTGCCGGGGAGGGGCCGTCAGGCGGCCAGGGGCGTACGGCATGCAGCCGACGCGATCCACAGACTGGTCGCCCGCAATCGGCACCGCATCCCCGGGCCGTGGGAGCATACGTGCGCGATCTGACGCCCGAGCCGCAACTCCCGGCCCAACTGCCGGAAGCACAAGCTCTGTCGCGGTTCCTCACCGCGGGCCCGGACGAGTGGCCCCACCTCGCACCGCGCGTGACGGAAGAGGTCGGAACGGACACTCTGGAGCGGATCGTCCGCGCCACGACCGCCCGCATCGGAGAGCTCCGCACCGTGACAGACAGTCCCGACGGGCTGATCCTTTCCGGTAGCAACGGCCAGGTACGCGCCTGGGCCCAAGCGGCACCCGACGGCGAACTCACGGCACTGCGCATCGAAAGCGCCCGCTACACGCCACCCCGGCGTCGCCGGGGTCTGCCCGCGCCTCTGGCCTGGGCGGGGTATCTGGCACTGGTCACCCTCTGGAACGTCCTGACCGTCTGGACGGCCGCAGACCGCACCGCCTGGCTCGGCGGCATGGCGGGCCTGGCCACCTTCTACGTGGTCGTCGAGGGATGCGGCGCGCCTGCGCAGCAACCCCGGCTGCTGCGCCGCACGGTCGAAGCAGCCGCCGTGGCAGCCCTCGCGTCCGCATGCCGACTGCCCGGTCTGCCGACGGGGCATGGCATCCTGCGCCTCGTCGGCGGCGGCGCCCTCCTGGCGGGAGCCGTGTGGCTGGTCGCCGCCGCCCGGCGGCACCGCTGGAAGGCACCGCTGTCCCAGCCGCTGCTGTTCCCGCTGGAGGGCACGTGGTACGTCGTGCAGGGTGGCGGCCGCATTCTGAATCACCATGCCCGGGTACCGGAGCAGCGCGGCGCCCTCGACCTGGTAGCGCTCGGCCCGCGAGGCACCCGCATTCGGCCGGGCAGTGACCTGACCGCATACGCCGCCTACGGGCGCCCCGTCCGCTCTCCCTGCGACGGCCGCGTGATCTCTGCCGCCGACACGGTCCAGGACCAACGGCCGGGTGAAATCCGCTACCAGCCGCCCTATGGCAACCACGTGTTCCTCGACACCGGCCGGGAGATCGTCAAGCTGGCACATCTACGCCCCGGCTCGGTGACGGTGGCCAAGGGCGACATCGTCCGCGCGGGCCAACTCCTCGGCGAGGTCGGCAACACCGGAAACACCACCGAGCCGCACCTGCACATCCACGCCGAACGCGACGGCATCGGGCTGGACCTGGAGTTCACCGGAGTGCCTGGGCGACTGCACCGCGGGCGGATGATCCGCGCCTGAAGCAGCACGCGCCCTCCAACACCCCGCGATGCGCCACACCCCTTCCCCGCGTGGGCCGAGGTCATCCACAGCAGTCGGCCACACCTCACGCCCGACCTCATCAGAGCCTGGAACATGCTGTTCCGCCAGGCAGCGGCTGAGGGCATCGGCGTGTACTTCGGCGCCGGCGACTGCGGCGACCAGTCACCCGACGCCACCCGCGGCGGCCTCAACCGCGACCCGAACACCACCCAGGCACAGGATGTCGACGACGTAGCAGCCGTCTGAGGCCACATGGAGATTCCGCACCCCGTCGGGGTTCTTCAGATCGGTCACATCGCGAGCGACGCCGACTCCGCGTTCGGCCGCGAACGACGCACTCACCGAGTCGTCGGGGTCCAGAACATCGACCGGCGCCGAGTTTCCCAACGGTGCGTTCTCATGAATGCCACGCAGGAACGGAAAGGCCAGTACCGCGGAGAACGCCGAAAGGGCGGCGTGGACGAATCGTATGCCTCGATGCAGCATCGGACACCTAGGTCGAGGGCGCTCGGCGAGCACGCTTTCAGGAGAATTGAAACGGTGAAAAGCAGCTGTGGAGGCAAGGGGAACGCGGCGCTACCCGCACATACTCAGCCACGTTCTTCGCCCCAGAAGGCTTGGACTGCCGCCGCCGCATCGCAACCGAATAGCTGCGCGGTCAAGGCAACCTGAAATACCCGTAGCCAAATGGTTGGGCGGGTTTCGGTCATTCAGCGGTGGGGCGTGACCAAAAGAGGCGCAGGCCGGGGTGTGACCGAAAAGGGTGGGACATGCGGACGCCGTGATGGCATCCTCGATCAAGGTGGCTTCGACCGGGCCACGCACACGGGGGATCCACGGGGGGACTTCGGGTTCATACGCTTCGCGGGCGATGAATGGCTTCCGCGCTGCTGCTTCTTCATGCAGCCGCCACTTCGCGCCGCTGACACTCAGCCCTGTTCAACAGCCTTTCCGGAATCCCTCTTTCATGCCCATCACCCATGTCTTTCACTCGTCTCCGCGTTCCTACCGGGCCGGAAAACCGCCTGAGGCATTGCCAAGTACGCCACGGCATCAGGTGGTTCTCGTCTGGCTGATACCTATGCTGTGGACGGTGTCCCTCGGCCTTTGGGGCATATCGCGGCAGAACACCGTGTGGCTGGACGAGGCCGCGACCTGGCAGGTGGCGGAGCGCTCCACGGCTGAGATCTGGCACATGCTGGGGAACGTCGACGTCGTGCACGGCTGCTACTACCTGCTGATGCACGCCCTGTTCGAGTGCTTCGGGCCCGGCACCACGACCCTGCGGCTGCCCTCGGTGCTGGCCATGGCGGTGGCGGCGGCGTGCGTGGGCGTCATCGGCCGCCGGCTGGCCGGCCTGTGGGTGGGCCTGGGAGGAGGGATGGCGTTCGGGCTGCTGCCGGCCGTGCAGTTCTACCTTCAAGAGGGTCGGCCGTACGCACTTGTCGCAGCCGGGGCCGGGATCTCCACCCTGCTGCTCGTGACCGCGCTGCAACGCCGTGTCCGCCCGGTGCACTGGGTCGCCTACGGCGCCACGGTCCTGCTGTGCGCCCTGCTGAACTGGCTCTCGCTCCTGATCCTTCCGGCACACCTGGCGACGCTGGTCTGGGCCCGGGCCGGCCGCGGGATCCGAACCCGCTGGGCGGCCGCCTCCGCGACCGCCACGGCCTGCGCGCTGCCCTTGGTGCTCTTCAGCCGGGGTCAGGCCGCACAGGTGGCATGGATACCGCCGCTCACCTGGCACATGCTGATCGGCCCGGCGGTCCTGCTGCTGATAGGCGGACTCGGCGCTCTGCTGGATCGCCCCCGGGTGGGCCGGCTGTCCGTGGCGACCGTCGGGCTACCGCTGCTGGCGGTGCCGCAGATCGGCCTCATGGGTCTGTCGTTGATCCAGCCGCTGTTCCTGGACCGGTACGTTCTCTTCAGCCTGCTGGGGCTGGCACTGCTGATCGGTACGGTGATCGGCTCGACGGTACAAGCGGTGAAGCCCCGCCTCCCGAGAGCATCGGCGTGGGTTCTCCCCGTGGTGACAGCCGTGGCGATGGTGGCGCTGCTGCCGCAGTCGCTGGCCAAGCGATCCCCCTCCAGCCGGGTGGACGACGTTCTGGCGGTCGCCTCGGACGTACGGCAGATCAAGGAGATCGGGGATGCCGTACTCTTCGTCCCCGCAGCGCGCAGGGACACCAAGTCCGTGACTCCGAGCGCCTTTTACGGCCTGCGGGACATCGCTCTGACGCAGACCCCGCAGAAGTCCGGGACTCTGAAAGGCATCGAGGCGAACCCGACTCAAATTCGTGCCTCGATGCTGATGCAGCGACGCATCCTGCTGGTGACGGACGCGAGCGAGGTGGCGAGACCGGTGACGACCGAGCGGGACAGGATGAAGACCTCCGTGCTGAAGAAGTACTTCAAGGTCGTGGCCGATCAGCAGGTGCACGGGCGAAGGGTGACGGTGTACGAGCGACTCGCGCCGGCACGCTGAACGACCCGTGCGATTGCTGTCGTAGCTGGTCAGGGCCTTGCCGCCGTCGGTGTCCAATGCGCGCCACGGCCCGCGCCCGCAGACGGCGGCAGCCGGTCGGCACCGGCCGAGAAGTGCTCGGCGGGACGACGGGGCGGTGAACTCGGCCCCGTCGAAGGGTGGGCCGACCGGCTGCGGGTGGCTACTTGAGCGGCGTGCCGCCCGAGTTGTGGTACGCGATCGTCTTGTTGATCAGGTTTCCGCCGTCGGACTCGACCGTGGTCTGTTCCTGCTGCCCTGCACCGAAGAACAGGCCGGCGACATGGGCGTTCGCCACCTGGTCCATGTGCGAGAAGAACCAGTCGACCTTGTCGTCCTTGTAATGGTTGAGGGTGTTGTTCTGCGCCATGTTGCCCAGGGGGATCTGCCACAGGGCCACCGGCTTGCCCACCGACTCGGCCATCGTCTTGTAGAACCCGAGTGCGGCGGCGGCCTTCTGGTCGTTCCAGAAGTGGTCACTGCCGCCGTGGGCCGGCTGTGCGTACCAGCCCGCGTCGCGGTCCGACACGTCGGT